>JBMZCY010000380.1:0-506 GCA_049613825.1 Planktomarina sp. | reverse complement strand
TCATCGTCCTCGTCTTCATCGTCTTCGTCTTCATCGTCTTCGTCTTCATCGTCTTCGTCTTCGTCTTCGTCTTCGTCTTCGTCATCCTCGTCGTCATCCTCGTCTTCGTCTTCGTCTTCGTCTTCGTCTTCGTCTTCGTCATCCTCGTCTTCGTCTTCGTCTTCATCGTCCTCGTCTTCGTCTTCGTCTTCGTCATCCTCGTCTTCGTCTTCGTCTTCGTCATCCTCGTCTTCGTCTTCGTCTTCGTCTTCGTCTTCGTCTTCGTCTTCTTCTACTGCCTTGCCTTTAGCTTTACCTTTAGCAGCTTTGCCACCTAATTGAGCGATAAGCTCTTCAACACTTAAGCCTGCTTCGTTAGCGCCTTGCAGGAAAGCAAGAAGTAAAGCTGTTGCTTCATTTGTTGCTGAGAATTTAGGTGTTTTAGACTTTGCTGCTTTTTTAGTTTTAGCCATTTTGTGTTTCCTTCATTTAAAAGTTTGGGATGGTATTACAATAACAAGTTTACA
>JBMZCY010000379.1:0-513 GCA_049613825.1 Planktomarina sp. | reverse complement strand
AATCGCGCGCACGGGTTTTGGTAAAAACCTGTTTGATGAGATGCGTTTCAACCGTGATGGTACTGAAATTGAAGATTTCGTGCTGAACAAACCCCAATATCGTTCTGCTGAGATTTTGATTGCTGGCGATAACTTTGGTTGCGGATCTTCCCGTGAACATGCGCCTTGGGCGATCGCGGATTTTGGCATCAAATGTGTGGTTTCCACCAGCTTTGCTGACATCTTCTTTAACAACTGCTTTAAGAACGGCATTCTGCCAATCGTTCTGCCGCAGGAGCAGGTTGATCTGTTGATGAAGGACGCGGAAAAAGGCGCAAATGCCCGTATGACCGTTGATTTGGAAACCCAGGAAATCACCACATCAGATGGTGATGTTGTGACGTTCAACGTTGATGCATTTAAAAAGCACTGTCTGCTTGAAGGTCTTGATGACATTGGTCTGACAATGGAAAAGAAATCGTCCATCGACGCGTTTGAAGCAAAAGCTTCGCAGGCGCGGCCCTGGGTCTGATT
>JBMZCY010000378.1:0-521 GCA_049613825.1 Planktomarina sp. | reverse complement strand
GCGCACCACCCGAAATTCCACTGGCGGAAATGAATACGAAATCCGCACCCGGCGTGAAATTCAGCAACAATCCAGCCAATACGAAGGCCGACAAAACGGCCGGATCAAAAGCAAAGAGGATATCAAGCATTACAACTTCCCTTCCTTTTGCCGAAAATATCCCGGGGGGGTGCGGGGGGCAGCGCCCCCTGCGATCGTCGGATGGGCAACGCCCATTCGATCCCGGGTAATTTGAACGAAGCTGCCCATCAATCCGCCCGCTGCTGCGCGCTGTCCGCGATGTCGTAGTAATCGCCCTTGTCGGCGGTGAAGATATGTCGCTGCAATTTGAGTCCCGTATCTCCATCGATCACGCCCAGCGAATAGCTGATCTTGTCTTCATCATGGGCTTTCCAAAACAGCCAACACCCGCATGTTGGGCAAAAGCCGCGTTTCGCAGTTGGACTGGCTTGGAACCAGCGAACCTCACCCTCTATCGCCAGATCATCCAAATGCGTCTGACCAGACATCCAATAGCTGCC
>JBMZCY010000377.1:0-529 GCA_049613825.1 Planktomarina sp. | reverse complement strand
GACATCCTTGACCGCCATCTGCGCTTCCAGATCCGCCACTGCGTATTGGTCAAACATCAGATCGCGCTTTTCGATGCCCACACCATGTTCCCCGGTCAGGCATCCGCCGACCTCTACACACAGTTTCAGAATATCCGCACCCAATTGCTCGCACAGCTCCAGATCACCGGGTTTATTGGCGTCAAACAGGATCAGCGGGTGCATATTGCCGTCACCTGCGTGGAACACATTGGCCACATCAAGACCGATTTCCTTGGACATCTCGCCGATGCGCCGCAGCACATAGGGCAGTTCGTTCACCGGGATCGTTCCATCCAGACACATGTAGTCATTGATCTGGCCCATCGCTCCAAAGGCCGATTTGCGCCCCAGCCAGATCCGGCCCGCCTCTGCCGCATCTTTGGCTTCGCGCAGTTCAACCGGATTGTGCTTGCGGGCGATCTCCAGGATCACGCTCAACTGTTCGTCAATCTCTGCATCACTGCCCTCGACCTCTACGATCAGCAGTGCCTCACACATGGGATAGCCC
>JBMZCY010000376.1:0-551 GCA_049613825.1 Planktomarina sp. | reverse complement strand
GGCAAAGAACGCTATATTCTGGTGGATATTGGTGTGACTTTTCCGGATATGGATGGCTCCCCTGGGGTTGATCTGATCTTCGCAGACATCGCATGGCTGGAAGAACGTAAAGACCGCCTAGATGCGATCTTTATCACCCACGCCCACGAAGATCACGTGGGGGCCGTCGGCCATCTCTGGGACCGTTTGGAAGCGCCTGTTTATGCACGTCCTTTCACCGCTTACCATGCCGCACGCAAGATGGGCGAACAGGGCAAGCCTGAAGAAGAAGTTGTTATCTGCGATCCATGGCCTGCCATGGTGGATGCCGGACCGTTTAAAGTGGCGTTTATGCCGCTGGCGCATTCCATTCCGGAAAGCTCTGGTCTGGTGATTGATACACCTGAAGGGCGCATTGTGCATACGGGTGACTTCAAGCTGGATGAAACCCCATTGGTGGGCGAAGCCTTTGATCCGGTGATGTGGGCGGATATCGCGAAAGACGGTGTGAAAGCCTTGGTTTGTGATTCCACCAATGTGTTTTCGCAGCACCCCGGCAAATCTGAATCTAC
>JBMZCY010000375.1:247-555 GCA_049613825.1 Planktomarina sp. | reverse complement strand
GCATAAACACACGCTGCAACTGGTTCAGGGTCCGGTTTACAGCCCCACCAGATGCAAAGGGACCAAAGTAATCGCCCTTCGCCTTACGTGCACCACGATGTTTTTTGATCTGCGGGAATTCATGATGGCCCGTCAGCATGATCATGGGAAAGCTTTTGTCATCCCGCAGCAGCACGTTGAAATGTGGTTTCAGCTGCTTGATCAGGTTCTGTTCCAATAGCAGCGCTTCGGTTTCGGTACGCGTGGTCAGAAACATCATCGCGCGGGTCGCGTTGATCATTCGACCGATGCGTGCCGAATGTCCGGTC
>JBMZCY010000375.1:0-237 GCA_049613825.1 Planktomarina sp. | reverse complement strand
GTATGGCCATTCGGGTTTGCGTAATTTGACACGCGCTTTTTCAGGCTGCGCGCTTTACCCACATATAGGATTTTCCCGGTCTCATCCAACATCCGGTAAACACCGGGCGAGTTGTCCAACGTCTTCAGATATGCCGCGATGCAATCGTGGCCGGTCAGGGGTTTGGTGTCGTTCATCCGCTCGCCCGCGATTCTATGGATCGCTGCAAAATAGGCAGTGCCACGGCAAGACGAAAGG
>JBMZCY010000374.1:0-565 GCA_049613825.1 Planktomarina sp. | reverse complement strand
AGATACGGATGTGGTTTCGCAAGAAGATTTAGGGCTCGCTCAAGAGAATGACCGGCTTCGGCGTGAGAACCGTATTCTCAAGGAGGAAAGGGAAATCCTAAACTGAAGAGGATCAGGAAAGGCCCCAGTGGGGCGTTTTCCCGATGAAGGCCACAGTGTTCTTCGCGAGCCAAAAGCCGTGAGGTTTAGGTTCATCCACTGCCCGGCAGTGTCTGTTTACAGGCACGAGAGGGGAAGAACACCGATCAGCGTTTTCCATTGGACGGATGTGCCGCGTGATGGACGTCAGCTCACGTGGCTTGCGCGCGTTCCGGAACCGTCCGGCCAGCCGCAGGCAGCGATCTGACATGGTCACACTGGCACATATCCACTGCCCGGCAGGGTATTGCGTAGCAATGTCCCGAGAGGGGAAGAGCAATCCCGTCTCAGCCTTGGCAGCTACGGCAGGCCACGGATGACGGAAGAACTGAAAGAGATCGGCTTAAATGTCGGACATCGCCGGGTTGGCAGATTGATGCGCCAGAACGGTATATCTGTTGTCAGAACACGCAAACATAAGGCTACG
>JBMZCY010000373.1:0-567 GCA_049613825.1 Planktomarina sp. | reverse complement strand
AGCCGCAAGTTTAACTTTGGCGCACGTCAGACCATGTCTGTCGCGCAACGCCTGTATGAAGCCGGCCTGATCACCTATATGCGGACCGACGGCATTGATATGGCCCCCGAAGCCATCACTGCCGCGCGTGACACAATTGGCGCACGTTACGGCAAAGATTATGTGCCCGGATCCCCGCGTGTTTATAAAAATAAAGCCAAAAATGCCCAAGAAGCGCACGAATGTATTCGTCCGACCGATCTAAGCAAGGCAACCGAAGATCTTAAAATTGCCGACCCAGATCAACGCAAACTTTACGATCTGATCTGGAAACGCACGATCGCCTGCCAGATGGAAGCGGCCCGGATGGAGCGCACGACTGTCGATATCGGCAGTGATGATGGTCAGGTTGGTTTGCGCGCAACTGGGCAAGTTGTTCTGTTTGACGGCTTCATGCGGGTTTACGAAGAGGGCCGCGATGACGACGCTGCGGATGAGGACGACAAGCGCCTGCCGCAAATCAGCCAGGGCGACGCGATGGACAAGCGCTCCGTGACGCCCGCACAGCATTTCACGCAGCCCCCCCCG
>JBMZCY010000372.1:0-598 GCA_049613825.1 Planktomarina sp. | reverse complement strand
ATTTGCAAAATGTCAGCGGCTGCGCGAACCCTACGATCAATCTCGTCTTTTGGAGTCTTTGCCTGCTTTAGTCCAAAAGCCATGTTCTTATAGACGCTCATGTGTGGATAAAGCGCGTAAGTTTGGAACACCATGGCAACACCACGTTTGGCTGCGGCAACGTCATTCACGACCTGATCACCAATTGCCACAGTGCCATCACTGATTTCTTCAAGCCCCGCGATCATACGCAGCAAAGTTGATTTACCGCAGCCCGATGGGCCAACAAACACAACAAATTCGCCGTCTTGAATATCAAGATCAACACCGTGCATCACCTGGATGTCACCGTAACTTTTTCTAACGTCGCGAAGGGTTAAACCGGCCATTTCAGCTCCATTTCAGCAATCTCTGCGCGCAGGGTATTTGCAAATTCAGGGTAAGTTTCGGGCAAATCGCCCCACAATTGGCGACAAGTCACAAACGTGTCTTGGCCCAACATCGATTTCAGCTGATCCCAGCTGGGTTCTACATATTCAAAATCAACCTTGCCCGCGGCCACATGCCGGGCGAATTGGTGCCAGCTTGCAATGCTTCGAATGGCATAGATTGGCAGCCG
>JBMZCY010000371.1:0-624 GCA_049613825.1 Planktomarina sp. | reverse complement strand
AGCGGGTGTTTGGTTCTCCAGTGAGGAGTGAGGTCTGACGTTGTTGTAATCGTATCGCCAGAGCGCCAGTTTGCGGCGGGCGTCGTCCAAGCTGTCGAACCATTCTTCGTTCAGCAACTCGTCGCGCAGGCTGCCGTTGAATGACTCAATAAAGGCGTTCTGCTGCGGCTTTCCCGGATCGATGTAGTGCCACTCGACATCGGTCTCATTCGCCCATTTCAGGATCGCGCGACTGGTGAACTCGGTCCCGTTATCGCTGACAATGCAAGCGGGCTTGCCGTAGATTCGAACCAGCGCATCCAACTCGCGAGCCACGCGCCCGCCAGAGATACTGGTGTCCCTTGCCCGGCAGGGTATTGCGCAGCAATGTCCCGAGAGGGGGCCATGCGGCACAGGTTCTCACGGCAGCAATCATCATTCACTGCCAAGATGCGGAACTTGCGGGAGACGCCGAACGTGTCGGACAAGAAGTCCAACGACCAACGCTGGCCCGGCTGCAGAGCCACAAGCATTGGCGTGCGCGATCCACGAGCACGTTTACGGCCCCTTCGTCGTCTGACACCCAGCTTCTCTTCCGTATAAAGGCGGTACACATCCGCTGTCGACATCCCAGCTTCTTGTTCT
>JBMZCY010000370.1:227-636 GCA_049613825.1 Planktomarina sp. | reverse complement strand
AACCTTTGCACGTACCCTGAAAAAGCAAGGACTTAAGTTTGTTATGGGTGCTGCGGTTCAATCCGTTGAAACCAATAAAACCAAGGCGAAAGTCCATTACAAACTGAAGAAAAACGACAAGGAAGACATGGTCGAGGCCGATGTCGTTCTGGTCGCAACCGGTCGCAAGCCCTTCACCGATGGTCTTGGTCTGGATGCGCTTGGCGTTGCCCTGACCCCACGCGGCCAAGTCGCCACAAATGACCACTGGGCGACCAATGTACCCGGCATCTACGCGATTGGCGATGCAATCGAAGGCCCGATGCTGGCGCACAAAGCCGAAGACGAAGGCATGGCCGTCGCCGAGGTCATCGCAGGCAAAAAAGGCCATGTAAATTATGGGGTTATCCCCGGTGTTGTTTACACAGCG
>JBMZCY010000370.1:0-219 GCA_049613825.1 Planktomarina sp. | reverse complement strand
CCTGAGGTTGCCACCGTCGGTAAAACCGAAGAGCAGCTGAAAGAAGAAGGCCGCGCCTATAAGGTTGGCAAGTTTTCCTTCATGGGCAATGGTCGTGCGAAAGCCATGTTCGCGGGCGATGGTTTCGTGAAACTTCTGGTAGACGCCGAAACTGACCGCATTCTTGGCGGCCACATCCTTGGTCCTCAGGCCGGTGAGATGATCCACGAGATCTGCGTT
>JBMZCY010000369.1:0-647 GCA_049613825.1 Planktomarina sp. | reverse complement strand
TATTTCTTATCCGAACGCACAGGATCGTGCAGAAGCTGCGGCGTTGGGCAAGCCTGTTGGGGGCGACATTTTCATCCACGGCACACCGGACCGGCTTTCGGGTCAGGATGATTGGACATGGGGGTGTGTGGCTGTGACCAACCGCGAAATGGAAGACATTTACGCGATGGTCAATGAAGGCACACCAATTTGGATTTTACCTTAAGATTCAGGGGCAGCTTCGGCCAATGTTCCAGGTGTACCCGTTACCAATGTCCACCAGATCTTACCGTTTTGTTCCTGGTGCCATGAAAACCCAAGATCGCGGGCGCGGGCATCCAGAATCACGTTGCGTGTTGATTCGTCCTGCATCCAAGCGGCTAATGTTTCCAGCTCTGATTCATAGGTCTCAGAAATGTTTTCACCCAGCAAAGACCCGGTATATCCAGTGCGCTTGATACGATCGATTGGGGAAGATCCGTCTGATCCAAAATGCCAAGGCCGATTTTGTACCGCCATGTCGCGGGAATGGGTTGCTGCCGCTGCGTTTAACGATGCATTAAATGAAACTGCAGGAACGCCTTTCACCTGACGTAAGCTGTTCACACCATCTAAAAGACGGAATTGCACCTGGCTCGCGTTGGTTCCGCTGATCCGGTAAAGCCGAG
>JBMZCY010000368.1:0-661 GCA_049613825.1 Planktomarina sp. | reverse complement strand
CCCACGAAAAACATCCAGAAGTGGATTTTACCCAGTGTTTCATTGTACATCCGGCCCGCCATTTTCGGGAAATAGAAGTACACACCTGCAAAGATACCGAATGCAGCCGCAATCGCCATAACGTAGTGGAAGTGCGCTACAACGTAGTAGGTGTCATGGTACGCACGGTCGACGCCGGCTTGGGACAGAACGATGCCTGTCACGCCACCAACTGTGAAGAGGAAGATGAAGCCAAGGGCGAACATCATCGGTGTCTTGAAGGTGATCGAGCCCATCCACATCGTCGCGATCCACGAGAAGATCTTGATGCCCGTGGGCACCGCGATCACCATCGTGGCCACCATGAAGTAGGCCTGCTGCGTGAGCGTCATGCCCACCGTGTACATGTGGTGCGCCCAAACGACGAAGCCCAATGCACCAATCGCGATGATCGCCCAAACCATCGGCAGATAGCCGAAGACTGGTTTGTGGCTGAACGTAGCAATCACGTGGGAAATGATCCCGAACGCTGGCAGAATAACGATGTACACTTCCGGGTGGCCGAAGAACCACAGGATGTGCTGATACAGAACCGGGTCGCCGCCGCCCTGAGGGTCAAAGAAGGCGAAACCAAAGTTGCGGTCCATCAGCAGCATGGTGATCGCACCGGCCAGAACGGGCA
>JBMZCY010000367.1:0-666 GCA_049613825.1 Planktomarina sp. | reverse complement strand
CTGCCTGGCACTGCAAATTGTGACAGGTGTGATCTTGGTCATGCACTACACGCCGCATGTTGATCTGGCGTTTGCTTCGATCGAACACATCATGCGTGACGTGAATGGCGGTCATATGATCCGTTACTTCCACATGAATGGCGCATCGCTGTTCTTCATTGCGGTGTATTTCCACATGTTCCGCGGCTTGTACTACGGTAGCTACAAAGCCCCGCGTGAGGTGACATGGATCATCGGCATGTTGATCTATCTGCTGATGATGGCGACAGGTTTCTTGGGATATGTTTTGCCTTGGGGCCAAATGTCGTTCCACGGGACTGCAGTTATCACCGGCCTGTTCGGCGCGATCCCATTTGTAGGTGAAAGCCTGCAAACGTGGCTGTTAGGTGCAACTGCGGTGGGTCAGCCAGCCCTGAACCGTTTCTTCAGCCTGCACTATCTGCTGCCATTTGTGATCGCCGGCTTGGTCATCGTTCACATCTGGGCTTTCCACACAACAGGCAACAACAACCCATCAGGGGTTGAGGTGCGCCGCACGTCGAAAGCTGAAGCAGAAAAAGATACGCTGCCATTCTGGCCTTACTTTGTGATGAAAGACCTGTTTGCCCTGGCGGTGATCTTGGTGATCTTCATGGCAATTGTAGGCTTCATGCCAAACTATCTGGG
>JBMZCY010000366.1:0-701 GCA_049613825.1 Planktomarina sp. | reverse complement strand
AACCTGACTTCGCGTTCAATGGCCTTGTCCATTTCCGCGCGCGCTTGGTCGAATTCGTTCATTTGCGCGACAAAGGGGAACATCACCGATAATGGCCGACCTTCTGCCGCGCGCAATAACGCTTGTAGCTGCATTCGCAACACACCTGGCTTGTCCAAGCCCACCCGAATGGCCCGCCACCCCATGGCAGGGTTCGGTTCATCTTCGGGCTGCATATACGGCAGCACTTTGTCTGATCCGATGTCCAGTGTACGGAACACCACACGCTTGTCCCCACCGGCTTCCATCACCCGCGCGTATTGGGCTGAAAGCTGCGCCCGTTTGGGCATTTGGTTGGTGGTCAGGAATTGCAGTTCTGTGCGGAACAGGCCCACGCCTTCTGCGCCGGAATTAATCAGTGACGGCAGGTCCGCCATCAGGCCTGCGTTCATATGCAACTCAACCGTCTGACCGCATAGGGCAGTGGCTGGCAGATCGCGCAAACCTGCGTATCTGGTTTCGGCCTGTTTCGCCATTGCGATCTTATCGCGGAAGGCCGCGGCAACGGAATCGTCAGGGCGTAGGCGGATGACACCTTCGTCGCCATCGACAAGAATTGTATCGCCGTTCAACGCCTCGGCGGTGATGGTTTTTGCCTGCACGACCAGTGGGATGGCCAGCGCACGGGCGACGATGGCGGCGTGTGATCCAACAGACCCGTC
>JBMZCY010000365.1:0-718 GCA_049613825.1 Planktomarina sp. | reverse complement strand
TGCCTTTTGCAACTTTCGCCGCATCACCGATGATGCCAACAGTCACTGCTTTGGTCAGGCCAATACGATCAGGGTTGATGTCAACCTGGATGATTTTCGCGTCTGATGGCCAGTATTCCATGCCGTAACCAGGCAGGGTAGAGAACGGATTCAAACGTGTGCCAAGACAAAGAACAACATCAGCCTGGCTGATCAGTTCCATACCTGCTTTTGAACCGTTATAACCCAGAGGGCCTGCGAACAATGGGTGGTTGCCAGGGAACGCATCATTGTGCTGGTAGCCAACGCAAACTGGTGCATCCAAGCGTTCCGCCAGTTCTTTGGATGCTTCGATACCGCCCGCAGACAGAACAACGCCAGCACCGTTCAAGATCACAGGGTTTTTCGCTTCTGAGATCAATTTCGCAGCTTCAGATACCGCAGTTTCGCCGCCGGATGGCAGTTCAAACTCAACGATGGCTGGCAGAACGATATCGATCACCTGTGTCCACATATCGCGTGGGATGTTCAGCTGAGCAGGCGCAGAGGCGCGTTTCGCATTCATGATCACACGGTTCAGAACTTCGGCAACGCGGGATGGGTCGCGCACTTCTTCCTGGTAGCAAACGCAATCCGCAAACATGCGCATTTGTTCCATTTCCTGGAAGCCACCTTGGCCGATGGTTTTGTTCGCAGCCTGTGGTGTGACCAGCAGAAGCGGGGTGTGGTTCCAGTACGC
>JBMZCY010000364.1:0-756 GCA_049613825.1 Planktomarina sp. | reverse complement strand
GGGTCTTGATGGCATTGACCCGAATTTCTCTATGGATCTATGCCCAGATGACCTCGACCGAGTTACGGACGTTATGGAGGGCGCATTTGACCTGCTGCCTTGCCTGACCGAAGCCGGAATTCACTCAGTTGTAAACGGCCCAATCACCTACACGCCTGACGGCTTGCCCTTGGTTGGCAAAGTTCCAGGCAAACGGAATGCATACTGTATTACCGGACTTCGTGCTGGTTTGGGTGAAGGCGGTGGCCATGGTTGGCTTTTGGCGCAAATCATCGCCCACGGCGAAGCGTCATATGACACATGGTGCTTGGACCCAAGACGTTTCACGCAATACGCCAACGAAGAATTCACCGCTTTAAAAGCGATTGAGGATTATCAGAACGAATTCCGCTTCCACATGCCGCACGAGTTCCGCCCAGCTGGTCGAATGGCAAAAACAACAAGCCTTTACGACAAACTGGAAAGCACAGGCGCTGCGTTTGGAACCGTAAACGGTTGGGAGCGCGCCCTGTATTTCAAACCAAGCCCAAACTTCAAAGAGACCCATTCGTTCCGTTTCAATGAAACGCACGATGTTGTCGCAGCCGAAATACACAACCTGCAAACCAATGTCGGCATTATGGAAGTCAGCGGGTTCAACCGATACAAAATCACTGGCAATGGCGTTCACGATTGGCTTGACGGCATCATGTGCTCGCGTGTTTCGCGTGAAACAGGGAAAGTTGGTCTGGCCTATTTTCTAAACCATCATGGCAA
>JBMZCY010000363.1:292-778 GCA_049613825.1 Planktomarina sp. | reverse complement strand
TGGTTATGGGGATGGACAGAATAACTATTTCGGCATTGCCCTAAAGTATTTTAAAAAGTGTAAATGGAAAGTATCTCCAGTAACGTTCGTATCTACAATGTATGAACGTATAAGCTTTGCTCCTAACACTGCTTATACACTGGCTTTTGAGTGATGCTAAGCTCTCCTCTTTGTAAGATAACTTAGCAACAACTAATAGTGTTTATTGTGGATTAGCGCGTTGTTACGCCGCCTCGCTAAATTTAGTTTAGCTATAGGCAGACGTGCGATTAAGCGGAAGTGCTGCCTACTTCGAGTTGGATCGACTCGATACTTTTTGGTGTATAACTCTTTGAGGGGTTCAAAGGGAGGCGCGCTAATCCACAATAAGCATTTAATGCCCCTTTAGCTCAGTTGGTTAGAGCAAACGACTCATAATCGTTAGGTCCGCAGTTCGATTCTGCGAAGGGGCACCAGTATTTTTAGGCAATAGACAGCTTATCTTTT
>JBMZCY010000363.1:0-282 GCA_049613825.1 Planktomarina sp. | reverse complement strand
ATATATCCTAGACAGGTTGGTATCCTGATAGACTTACTAGTAGCTAAGACGTTAAGCACTAAAAGCTAAGACTTAACTAGCTTGCATACTAAATACTATCCTTGAGATAGGTATGCGAAGTAAGGGTAGATTACTAGGTATTTAAACTCAACTTATAGACAGACCACCTTATAGCGTCTGATCTAACCAAGCTTAATGTTGCAAAACAAATTCTGTATTACTATGCAGACACACACGCAACTAAGGGTTTTTACTGCGAAGTAAAGGTGCTCAGACTTTACC
>JBMZCY010000362.1:0-817 GCA_049613825.1 Planktomarina sp. | reverse complement strand
TCTGAACGAACGCGGGATCGGTGGGCGACTGGCCGAAATTCTGCATGGGGTGCTCCTCTGCTTTAGGTATCTCTCGCAGGCCAGAAAATGACAAGCAGGAAGGCTGAATGGTCTTCGGTGTCGCAGGGGTTGAAATGTGAACCTGTTTGACGGCATGCTGTTGCTGTGATTATCTGACAAAAATGAGTGTGGGACAGGGCGTAAGATTCTGTACCCATCAGACCAACCGGGAGTAATATATATGAAATTCTTTGCCACAGCTGCTATGGCGCTTGCGCTTTCTGCGACGGGTCAGGCTGCGTTTGCATCCTGCGATGACGGTGAAATCGTTGTTAAATTTGCCCATGTGACCAACACAGACCGTCACCCAAAGGGCATCGCGGCCAGCCTGCTGGAAGCACGCGTGAACGAGGAAATGAACGGCACGATGTGCATGGAAGTGTTCCCGAACTCGACCCTGTATGACGACAACAAAGTTCTGGAAGCCATGTTGAACGGCGATGTGCAGCTGGCCGCGCCAAGCCTGTCCAAGTTCGAAGCTTTCACCCGCCAGTTCCGCATTTTCGATCTGCCGTTCATGTTTGAAGACATCGAAGCTGTGGATGCGTTCCAGGCGTCTGACGCGGGGCAGAGTATGCTTGATTCCATGCAGCGCCGTGGCCTGCAGGGCCTGTCTTTCTGGCACAATGGCATGAAGCAGATGTCGGCCAACAAGCCACTCAACCTGCCAACAGATGCCGCTGGCCTCAAGTTCCGCGTGCAGCCATCAGACGTGATCAAGGCGCAAATGGAAGCGATTGGCGTGAGCCCGCAGCCT
>JBMZCY010000361.1:0-924 GCA_049613825.1 Planktomarina sp. | reverse complement strand
GGCTCGGCATTAGCGCGCTGCTGGTGATTGAGTTCGCGCTGATGGGCATGTGGGGCGTGAGCGTATTTGCGGTGCAAATGATGTGTATTTTGAGTGTCTTTGCCTGCAATGCCAAGCCGTGGTGGATCGCTTGATATCTGCGGATGGTCAAACCGGCACCATTCCCACGCTTTTGCGCAACACCAAGGCCCGGGCGTCGCGAGTGATCTACGCAGGATATCACCGCTCTGGTGGGTTGGGGTCTGCCTATGACCGCTGTGCCGATGAGCTGACAATTATTGAGGCACGTATTGCTAAGCTTGCGGCATCTACGCCAGGTCTTGAGTTCGCAGATATGCGCACTGTTTTTCCACGTCGTGATCGTACATATTATGACACGGATTTGATTCATCCTTCTATCAAGGGGGCGGGGGCATATGCAGCCCAGCTGGCTGATGTGATCCGGCGCCGGAACTGATGCGGATCGGTTGCACTTAAAACGCCAAGCGGCTACATCGGCATTGACTGATAAGGGGCGCGGGCATGGACGATCTTAAAGCAAAATACTTGGGGCTGATTTCTGACGCCACGGATGAAACCGCGCTAGAGACCTTGCGCGTGCAAGCCGTGGGGAAGAAGGGGGAGATTAGCCTCCAAATGCGCTCCCTTGGTAAAATGACACCAGAGGAACGCCAAGTGGCGGGCCCCGCCCTGAACGCGCTTAAGGATGAGGTGAACTCAGCCCTTGCCGCGCGCAAAGCCTCCCTTGCCGATGCGGCGTTGGAAGAACGCTTGAAATCCGAATGGCTGGACGTGACTTTGCCCGGCCGTACGGATCGTCGCGGCACCATCCACCCGATTTCACAGGTCACCGACGAGGTCACAGCGATCTTTGCAGACATGGGGTTTTCCGTCGCCGAAGGGCCGCAGATCGAATCCGATTGG
>JBMZCY010000360.1:0-966 GCA_049613825.1 Planktomarina sp. | reverse complement strand
AACGTAATCCCGCATATCGACGTGTTCATGGAAGACGGCACCACCAAAGAAGAATGGAAAATGGTTGCTGAAACGAAGAAGATCATTGATCCGTCGATCAAGGTCACCGCGACCTGTGTGCGTGTGCCTGTTTTCGTTGGCCACTCTGAAGCGGTCAATATCGAATTTGAAGACTTCTTAGACGAAGACGAAGCCCGTGAAATCCTGCGCGAAGCGCCGGGCATCATGGTGATCGATAAACGCGAAGACGGCGGCTATGTGTCCCCGATCGAATGTGTTGGCGATTTCGCCACCTTCATCAGCCGCATCCGCCAGGACAGCACAATCGACAACGGCCTGAACCTGTGGTGCGTGTCCGACAACCTGCGCAAAGGTGCAGCCCTAAACGCCGTGCAAATTGCCGAAGTGTTGGGCAATAAGGTTTTGCAAAAAGGCTAAGCCACGGCGCGGATCGCGCTGTTGTTGAATGATTTGAAGCCCCTGCAGGAATGTGGGGGCTTTTTTTTGTGGGGGCGAGAGGTTAAGGGAGGGCGGCTTTGCGGACGATGCTGCCATTGGCTGTCGCGAAACGAATGTCCTCTGTTGAGCGGACTCGACGTTATATCGATTCAGGTAATCGATACCCGCGCGCGTAAACATCTCGGATCGAAGATAATGCCGCATCTTTGTCCATGTCGTTCCCGAACCGGTCCGCATGGATCGCGTCCAATCCTTGCGGAGGCGTGTCCGTTGTCATCCATTTTGCGAGGATTTCAGCCGATCCACCGCCGGTCCCGATCCCAACGTTAAAGCCTGTTGCGAGCCAGAGACCATCCATTTCAGGGACAGGGCCAATCAAAGGCAGGCCGTCAGGCGTGAGACACATCGGCCCATTATTGGCAACCTTGATCCCGGCCTTGGCAAAGAGCGGCATGCGCTCCATGAGCCTTTCTAGATGTGGCATGAGCGGATCAAGGTTAGGCGGAA
>JBMZCY010000359.1:0-1090 GCA_049613825.1 Planktomarina sp. | reverse complement strand
TTGATATGCACTTAGAAGCTGGATCTGTTGTTGTTCTAAAAAGTGGCGTCCCGCACATGACCATTGAAGAGTTGGGCGAGCATAGCGATGCAAAATGTACGTGGTTTGCAGAGTATGAAACGCGCCGTGAATGGTTTTCTTTATCTGCCATCAAATTGGCCCCACCAAACGTTGAAAAGCGGTTGCGTAAAGTTGAAGGTGTTGCATGAGTTCTGAACTCAATGAATTAGGTGCGATGATTGCGGAAAAACGTCCCGACTGTGTTTTGGGATGGGACGTGACGTTCGGGGAACTGAACATCAATGTTGCACCGGCAAATATTAAAGATTTCATCGGATTTTTGAAAAGCGATCCGGCGTGTAAGTTCTCAACCTTGGTCGATATTACGGCTGTTGATTATCCGGGCCGTGAACGTCGTTTTGAAGTCGTGTATCATTTCCTAAGCATGTATCAAAACACGCGGGTGCGGTTGCGGACTGCAATCATGGAAGATGACATGGTGCCGTCCATCATTGACGAACACATCAGCGCCAATTGGTTTGAGCGTGAAATCTTTGATATGTTTGGGATCATCTTTTCTGGCCATCCAGATTTGCGTCGCATCCTGACGGACTATGGTTTCCGGGGCTATCCGCTGCGCAAAGATTTCCCGACAACTGGTTACACCGAAGTGCGTTATGACGAGGCGCAAAAGCGCGTTGTTTATGAACCCGTCAGTTTGGTGCAGGAATACCGCCAGTTTGATTTTATGTCCCCATGGGAAGGCGCGAAATACGTGCTGCCCGGTGACGACAAAGCGACAGAGGCGAAGGGCTAATCCATGCCTGACCCCACGCTGTTGATCTGTCCAGGTGCGACCAAGGCGGGAACGTCTTGGCTTTATCGCTATTTGCACGATCATTCTGCGTGTCAGCTGCGTGCTGTGAAAGAACTGCATTATTTCGATACGTTTGATGGGGCAGAACAGGGCAAGAAAACCGCTGTTCTGCGCAACCAAGTCACGAATTATCAAGCAGATCGCGCCACGGCTGAGGCAAGTAACATAGGTTGGAAAGTCCGCAACATGGACCGCCGGATCGCAGATACCCAG
>JBMZCY010000358.1:0-1115 GCA_049613825.1 Planktomarina sp. | reverse complement strand
CAATTCTCAGGGCCGCCTTCACGTTTGATTAAATTGCGAGCGAATTTCTTGGGTTTCATGCCCAGTTGCAGCACGATGCCTGCCGTGTCACGGATCAACCATTCATCGTTAATCTGATCGTTGATTGCAGCACAATCGGCGATGGCGCGGATGATAAAGCGCTTGCCTGTGGCACGCCCGAAATACCCGTCACCGGTATGGGTTCCCATGGTCAGCAAGCGGTGTGAAGACAGGAAACCGTCGACTTCATTGCCAGACCATATCACATCCTCACCCATCAGTTCGCGATCTGGGAATTCGGCCAAAGTTGCCAACGTGCCGTTCATTGTGCGCTGATTGCCCATCGAAACGCCCTCAGGAAAGCGCATGGGGATGTCTTCGGTATAGTAATGGTTCAGCGTCGCGATCCCACGATCTTCCCAAATTTCCTGAGTGATCCCAAGAATATAGTCAGGAAAATCTTTCCACCGGTTTGAGAAACCCTTCATGTGGTCCATCCTTCTGGAATTTTTGCAGAACCGCGTAGAACAAGCGGCCCGTCAATTGCGATACGGCGTGTTTCACCGGTGTTGTTTTCAATCTGATCAAGCAAGATTTCGACCGTATTTGCGACCATGCGGTTTGCCGGTTGGCGGACGGTCGTCATGTCATATGCCTTCCAACCTGCAGCAGGAACATCGTCGTATCCCACAACAGAAACATCCTCTGGGACCTTCAAACCAAGCTCAAAACGCAAAGTGTCAAGAACGGCCAAAGCCATGTGATCATTGGCCACAAAAACAGCCTCTGGGGCATCATGTGAAAACATTATGCGCGTGGCGTCGGCGGCTTTTTCCATTGTGAAATCACCTTCGGCACGGGAATGAAGCGAAACACCGGCTTCAGCTAAGGCTGAGATAAAGCCCGCTTCGCGGTCGCGTTGCGTCGATGCACCGTGCCAACCCGCAATATGCCCGATTTTTCTGTGACCTGCGGCCAGTAAAAATTCAGCGACCTTTCGACCGCCTGCATAGTTGTCAGAGGTTACGGCGGACATATTCGGATCATCCTGGCTTCGGTTGAAAAGAACCATCGGCACGCCCGCTGCGCGGCACCGCTCAGAAAGGTCAGACGAC
>JBMZCY010000357.1:0-1329 GCA_049613825.1 Planktomarina sp. | reverse complement strand
CGGATTTTATCTATCATTGAGGAATATCGGATACTTATGGTAACAACAGGTAACACCATCCTTGGGAAAGGCGCGTCATGTCAGGATCCATGAATACAGTCGGGTCCAGCACCTACGAACACATCAAGCACGACATTATCTTTGGGGAACTGGAACCCGGATCCAAACTGAAACTGGATGGTTTGAAATCACGCTATGCCGCCAGTGTATCCACGTTACGCGAAACGCTGAACCGTTTGGCCAGTGAAGGGTTCGTCGATGCCGCCGAACAACGCGGGTTCTTTGTGCGCCCTGTATCCCCCGAAGACCTGACCGAAATTGCCGAACTGCGCATCTTGTTGGAATGTTCCGCGTTGGAAACCTCGATCGAGACAGGCGATGCAGACTGGGAAGGCAACCTTGTTGCGGCCCATCACAAATTGCACCTGATCGAACAGAAGATGCAGTCCGGGGATCAGTCGCAAAAAGAACAATGGAAACGCTATGACTGGGAATTTCATCAGGCGTTGATCCGTGCCTGTAATTCCGAAAACCTGCTGTCGCTGCATGGGGTAATCTTTGACAAATACCTGCGGTATCAAATGCTGGTCCTGACCTATCGCGGGGCCGATGCGATCCTTGAACACCGCGCGATGTTCGATGCCGCCCTCGCCCGCGATGTGCCCCGCGCCAAAGCCGAACTGGAACGTCATATTAGATTAGGTTTGGAGCATACGTTGGCAGCGATGGCCGTTGCACTTTAAAACGTCAAACTTAGGATGCTTGTCTTATGAGGACGTACAGAGTTGTGTGCACAC
Organism: Planktomarina sp.; assembly: GCA_049613825.1. Taxonomy (GTDB): domain Bacteria; phylum Pseudomonadota; class Alphaproteobacteria; order Rhodobacterales; family Rhodobacteraceae; genus Planktomarina. The sequence continues at coordinate 532 of JBMZCY010000357.1, read as the reverse complement.
ATTGCGCCAACTGTGAAATCGAAACTAAAGTTGCGTCGTTTATATGACATGGACATATGTTTTATATTACGAACAACTAGCGTCCATTTAATTGCAAATTAGGCTAATAATTTTGACATCCCAGATAGGTTACATAATGTATGTGTGGATGCCCCGTTTCGTGACGAGCTTTTCTGATGTTTTCGAAACTAGCGATCGTGTGCAGTCATGTGTCCGACCTGTGAGTGCGGGTTAACATAACCGCTGGCCTTTATGGATATACGCGAATTGGGTCCAAATCATTTTATCGGGCTCTCAGCCCGATACATTATTCTGGTTTTCCCAATTCTCGTTAAACGATCTCGTGTTCCTTAAACATCTTCGCAGCTTTTCACGCCTGTCGGCTATTCGAGCATTCTGGCTTTATACCACAACACCCCGAATTTCGTAATCCTGTTGTTTTGTCAGCATGGCCCAGAGACGACGCGCCATTCGATTAGCAAGTGCAGTGGCAACAACCATCCGTGGCCTGCGTTCAGTCATGCGCATCAAC
>JBMZCY010000356.1:0-1428 GCA_049613825.1 Planktomarina sp. | reverse complement strand
ATGGTTTGGTTTTAGGGCTCTGCCCTCTTGAGCATCGCTCAATTCACCCGAAGTTTTTAAGGCAAACTGAAGGGGTTACGTCTGGTGCCACATGGCAAGGGCGTCTTCGTCGCGGTCCTTCGCTGACACCCAGCTTTCGCCGGAGTGTGTGATTTCTTTTTTCCAGAACGGTGCGCGGGATTTCAGGTAGTCCATTAGGAAATCTGCGCCTTGGAACGCAGCTTTGCGGTGCCGGGATGCGGTTGCGACCATCATTATTACGTCCCCTACGGGTAGGTCGCCGTGGCGGTGGATGACCATGACGTCGGATAGGCCAAAGCGTTGTTTGGCATCTTCCGCTTGTTTGGTCAGGGCCGCGTGGGTCATGGCGGGGTAATGTTCAATGGACAGCGCCTTTAAATCACCAGTGTCATCGCGCACGATACCAGTAAAGCTGACCACTGCCCCAGCATTGATTTGACGATCTGTGAACGCTTGCAGTTCAGCGCCTGCATCAAATGGGGCTTGCTGAACACGGATGTCCATTAGCCACCTGTCATGGGTGGAAAGATTGCAATTTCACGAGGGGTTTTGAGGAGCGTGTCCATCGGAACCAGTTCTTGATCCACGGCGACGCGCAGCTGGCTCGGATCCGCAAACGCTGCTGCATGTCCTTCGCTGCGGTGAGACAGGTCTGTAATAAGATCCGCAACTGTGACCGGGACCGTTTCTATGGTTTCGCGGCCTGTGCCAATCCGTTCGCGGACCCATGCAAAATACAAAATATCGACCATAAGATCAGTCCTGCAAATACACCCACGCCTTGCGCAGGTAATCAAAGCCCGTGATCACTGTCAGCAGACCCGCCGCCCACAACAGGGCAACGCCGCCGTACCATGTGATCTGGAACCAAAGTAGGGATGTTTTCAAACCGAATTCATCAGGCATATCGCCGTTCAGGACAGCGTTGAACATCTGATCGCCCATACCGTGGCCAAGGTTCGCCAGTTGGTGTTCACAAATACCTACGGCCAAAAGCGCTGAAATCGCCATCATCTGTGCAGTGGTCTTCCACTTGGCCAGTCGTGTGACGGCCAGCTTACCCGCATCCGCACCAAGGTATTCCCGCAGCCCAGACACAAAAACCTCGCGAAATACAATAAACGTCGCAGGCACAATAATCAGCCAGTGCATGCCGTTCAGGGCAACCAAGGCAAACAGCGCGATCAGAACCATTGCTTTGTCCGCAATCGGGTCCAACATCGCGCCCAGTTTGGTTGTCTGGTTCCACGCACGTGCCAGATAGCCGTCCAGCCAGTCGGTGAGTGCGACACTAACAAACACAATCACCGCAGCCCAGTCAGCGTAAGGCCGTGCCACGTACAAAAAGATCAGCGGCAACGCCACTGCGAAACCAAGACGTACAATCGTCAGGATATTTGGAATATT
>JBMZCY010000355.1:0-1504 GCA_049613825.1 Planktomarina sp. | reverse complement strand
TTATGCAGGGCAAAACGTCGTCCTGTTCTTCTACCCAAAAGACAACACACCCGGCTGCACGAAAGAGGCAATTGACTTCACCGCCGATTTGCCCGCGTTCAAAGCCGCGAATACCGTTGTCATCGGCCTGTCCAAAGACAGTGTGAAAAAGCATGATAATTTTGTGGCAAAGCACGATTTAGGTGTAATCCTTGCCAGTGATGCAGACAGCGATGTCTGTGAACAATACAGCGTCTGGAAAGAGAAAAGTATGTACGGCAAGACCTATATGGGCATCGAACGCACGACATTTCTGATCAACGGCGAAGGTGTGGTTGCACAGGTTTGGAACAAGGTGAAGGTTCCCGGCCATGTCGAGGCTGTATTACAAGCGGCACAATCGCTGTGACCAAAACTTTGTGCGAAATGGCCGTCGATGTTTTAACCACGGCGGAAGGCCGCGAAAAGACCGCCCTATCCCGCAAATACGCGGCCCAATGGTTTGCCGCACGTGAAGCGGGGCAAGATATTCCGGTTGGTCTGGCGCAGCCGCCAATGAAGCCAGCCCGTCCCGAACACCCTGAACTGCTGTCCCCGCGCGATGTGCCACGGCGCAAGCCCGGAACATTGGCAGGGCGTACTGCGATTCTGCATGCGGTGGCACATATCGAACTGAACGCAGTCGATTTGCATTGGGACATCATCCCCCGGTTTGCATCCGAACAAATGCCCATCGGATATTATGACGACTGGGTCAAAGCGGCGGACGAGGAATCAAAGCACTTTAACCTTATGTGTGATTGCCTGGAACGTTTGGGCAGTCATTATGGTGCCATGCCCGCCCATGCAGGCATGTGGCGGTCGGCAGAAGACACCGCAGGTGATCACATGGGCCGCCTCGCTGTGGTGCCGATGGTGTTGGAAGCCCGTGGTCTGGACGTGACCCCCAACATGATCGAGGTGTTCCGTAAAGCCAAAGATGAAGACGCCGTCGCCGCGTTGGAAGTCATCTACAGCGAAGAAGTCAGCCATGTCGCCTACGGATCAAAATGGTTCCACTATCTGTGCGGCAAAAACGCGATGGACCCGAAACCGGCGTTTCACACGCTGGTCCGCAAATACTTCCACGGCACGCTAAAAGGCCCCTTCAACGTTGAAAAACGCGCAGAAGCAGGGATTGCGCCCGACTTTTACTGGCCTTTGTCCGACGAAATGCCACCACCAGCCGCGTTAAGGTAAAGAAATCGGCGAACCACGGCCACTTAGGGTTGTTCGTTGCGCAAATTGCTTGATTGCGATTCGTGTGGCCGCTACCAATCCGCTAACGCAGGGATGGCGTATGGAAATAATTGCAAAAGGGCTTTGTCGGATATGGGGCTAAGACACAGAATTCACCTTTTCATGGAACGACATGTTCCGGAAAAGCGACTGTTTCTAAGAACAAATTCCGAAACGCGGTTCATGCGTCTTGGATCGGGGACTCAGATCTTTGCAGGGCTTGGCTGTGCGTTGATCGTGGGATGGG
>JBMZCY010000354.1:0-1517 GCA_049613825.1 Planktomarina sp. | reverse complement strand
TTTACTCTCACAGCGCACCCTCCACCAAGTGCGATATGACCTTCGGCTTATACTTGCCCCCTGCGGCGGAAGACGGATCTGTTCCGCTGTTGTGGTACCTGTCCGGACTGACCTGCACCCATGACAACGCGATGACCAAAGCAGGTGCACAGGCGTGGGCTGCAGAACATGGGATTGCGGTTGTGTTCCCCGATACTTCCCCCCGTGGGGACGGTGTCGCAGATGACGATGCGTATGATCTGGGCCAAGGCGCGGGGTTCTATGTGAATGCCACGCAGGACCGGTGGGCACCGCATTTCCAGATGTGGGATTACATTACCAAAGATTTAACCGAGGTTCTGACTGAAAACTTCCCGCTGGATATTGATCGTCAGTCGATCACAGGTCATTCGATGGGTGGCCACGGGGCATTAACAATCGCAATGGCATTCCCTGACCGATTCACGTCCGTGTCTGCCTTTGCACCGATTGCGAATCCGACGGCATCCGATTGGGGACGTAAGCAGCTGAGCGCATATTTGGGCGCCGATGAATCCACATGGGCGCCCCATGATGCAACCGTCCAAATGGCCGCCAAAGGCTTCGATGGTCCTGTCCTGATTGACCAAGGTGCCGACGATCAATTCCTCGATCTGTTAAAGCCTGAAGCTTTATCCCAAGCCATGGCTACCAAACGGCAAGAGGGATCGTTCCGTATGCAAAAAGGCTACGACCATTCCTATTTCTTCGTGTCGACCTTCATGGAAGATCACATCGAATTCCACGCCGACGCCCTGTGGTCTGTATGATCTATGTCGACGCAGATGCCTGCCCTGTAAAGGCCGAGGTTGAACAAGTCGCCACGCGCCTGAAGGTGCCGGTGAAAATGGTGTGCAACGGTGGGCTGCGGCCTTCGGCCAATCCGTTCGTTGAAATGGTCTTTGTGGACGCGGGGCCTGATGTTGCTGACATGTGGATCGCCGACAATGCGGGGGCAGGGGACGTGGTGATTACCAGCGATATTCCCTTGGCGGCCCGTGTGATTGAGGGCGGCGCGCGCGTGGTGAAACATGACGGGTCCGTCCTGAACGACCGCAACATCGGGCAGGTTTTAGCGACCCGCGATTTGATGAGCGATATTCGCGCATCCGACCCTTTCCATCAGGGCGGGGGCCGGGCGTTTTCCAAGTCGGATCGCAGCCGGTTTTTAGGGGCGCTGGATCGGGCGTTAAGGGCATGAAGTGGTTGGCAGTTGTTTTGTCAATTCTACCGTTACCTGTGCTGGCATTTAACTGCAGTCCGCCTTGGGGCAGTCTTATTTCAATTGACGGCCAAGAGGTCATACCAAAAGATCCGGTATCGGACTTTCTAGAATATTTCGGGGTATCGGGGGCGGCGCCCAAGCCAGTGTTTGTGGGTGAATTTTTTCCGCAAGTTGATCCCTTTCCTCATATCTTTGCAGAAGAAAATTATTGGAACGGCTTGTTCATTTCAGACGATGATACTGACATCATAGTCAGCAGAGAATATCGATATTT
>JBMZCY010000353.1:0-1524 GCA_049613825.1 Planktomarina sp. | reverse complement strand
GTGCCGTCGTCGCCAACGAATTTCATTATCAGCTTGCCAGCGCCCGGAAACTTGAAATCCGTCGCTTTGTATTGATCGCCATAAGCATGACGCCCAACAATAATCGGCTGCGTCCAACCGGGCACAAGGCGGGGAACATTGTCGCAAATAATCGGTTCCCGAAAAATCACACCGCCAAGGATGTTGCGGATCGTCCCGTTTGGGGATCGCCACATTTTCTTTAGCCCGAATTCCTCGACCCGCGCTTCGTCCGGCGTGATGGTCGCACACTTGATGCCCACACCGTATTTCTTAATTGCGTCGGCCGCATCAATCGTAATCTGATCGTCCGTCTCATCCCGCTTTTCCATGCCAAGGTCATAGTATTTCAGATCAATGTCCAAATACGGCAAGATCAGTTTGTCTTTGATGAACTGCCAGATGATCCGTGTCATTTCGTCCCCGTCCAATTCGACAACAGGGTTTTCAACTTTGATCTTGGTCATGTGCGGACCTTTCTAAGCGTTAAGTATTGGCCCCACCCTAAAGCGAGGCCAAAATGGATCAACCAATGATCGCGTTCAACGTTGCAGACGGACGCATAACAGTGGCCAGTTTGTCTGCGTCTGCTTTGAAGTATCCGCCGATATCCGCAGGTTTGCCACGAACCGCTGCCAGTTCCGCAACAATAGCTGCTTCACCATCAACCAGCGCAGCGGCAACATCTTTGAATTGTGCGGCAATGTCAGCATCATCAGATGCTGCTAACGCCTCGGCCCAATAACGCGCGAACCAGTAGTGGCTGTCACGGTTGTCCGGTTGACCAACTTTCCGACCTGGGGACCGTTCGTGATCCAAAATGCCCTGCGTTGCCGCCTCGACGCCCTTCGCCAAAACAGCCGCTTTCGTGTTGCCTTGTGCCGTGGCGAGGAAGTCGAAACTTTCACCCAAAGCACAGAACTCACCCAAGCTGTCCCAACGCAGGTGGTTTTCTTCAACCAACTGTTGAACGTGCTTAGGCGCAGAACCACCAGCGCCGGTTTCGAATAAACCACCGCCTTGCATCAATTTCACAATCGACAACATCTTCGCCGATGTGCCCAGCTCCAAAATCGGGAACAGGTCGGTCAGGTAATCGCGCAGGACGTTGCCTGTGATTGCGATGGAATCCTCACCCTTGGTGATGGTTTCCAATGTCAGGCGGGTCGCTTCACGCGGGGCCATGATCTGAAATTTGTCAGAAACTCCGTTTGCTTCTAAAATCGGCTTAACCATTTCGATCAACTGCGCGTCATGCGCACGGGCGGCGTCTAACCAGAAGATCGATTGAAACCCGGTTGCTGCCTGACGATCCATCGCTAGCTTCACCCAGTCTTCAATAGGTGCTTTCTTCGCAGACGACATCCGCCAGATGTCACCAGCCTCTACCACGTGGGAATGCAGAACATCGCCATTTGCCGCGACAACTTCGATGGTGCCAGCCTCGGCAATCTCAAACGTTGTCGGGTGGGACCCGTATTCCTCAGCCTTCTGCGCCATTAGACC
>JBMZCY010000352.1:0-1545 GCA_049613825.1 Planktomarina sp. | reverse complement strand
TCTGCCCCGGGGCGTGGCCACGCAAATCTTCACCGCCTTGCTGGAAAACGCGGCATCCGAACAGGGTGCGCGTATGTCAGCAATGGACAACGCCACACGAAATGCTGGTGACATGATCGACAAACTGACAATCGAATATAACCGTTCGCGTCAGGCTGTCATCACGAACGAGCTGATTGAAATTATCTCGGGCGCTGAAGCGCTCTAAGACCTGGAGAAACAAGAATGGCAAATGCAAAAGGCAAAATCACCCAGGTGATCGGCGCCGTTGTCGACGTACAGTTCGACGACGCCCTGCCACAAATTTTGAACGCGATCACCACAGACAACAACGGCAAAAAGCTGGTGTTGGAAGTGGCGCAGCACTTGGGTGAAAACACCGTTCGTGCGATCGCTATGGACGCCACCGAAGGTTTGGTGCGCGGTCAAGCAGTGGAAGACACTGGCGGGGCGATCACCGTTCCTGTTGGTAAAGCCACGCTGGGCCGCATCCTGAACGTTGTAGGCGAACCTGTGGACGAAGGCGCACCTTTGGGTGCAACTGAAACACGCGGCATTCACCAAGACGCCCCTGAGTTTGCGGATCAGTCCACTGAATCCGAAATTCTGGTAACAGGCATCAAAGTGATCGACCTTCTGGCCCCTTACACCAAAGGTGGTAAAATTGGTCTGTTCGGCGGTGCTGGTGTTGGTAAAACCGTTTTGATCATGGAATTGATCAACAACATCGCGAAAGTACACTCTGGTGTGTCTGTGTTCGCGGGTGTTGGTGAACGGACACGGGAAGGCAACGACCTGTACCACGAGATGATCGAAGGCGGCGTTATCGTTCCTGACAATCTGGAAGAATCCAAGATCTCCTTGGTCTACGGACAAATGAACGAGCCTCCAGGTGCGCGTATGCGGATCGCTTTGACTGGTTTGACATTGGCAGAACAGTTCCGCGACGATACAGGCGCAGACGTTTTGTTCTTCGTCGACAACATCTTCCGCTTTACGCAAGCCGGTTCCGAGGTGTCTGCGCTGTTGGGTCGTATCCCATCCGCGGTTGGCTACCAGCCAACATTGGCAACCGACATGGGTGCAATGCAGGAACGTATTACATCGACCAAATCTGGTTCGATTACATCGGTGCAAGCCGTTTACGTACCTGCGGATGACTTGACTGACCCTGCGCCAGCGACATCCTTTGCCCACCTTGACGCGACAACCGTTCTGGATCGTTCGATCTCAGAAAAAGGGATCTATCCTGCGGTTGACCCACTGGGTTCCACATCCCGTTTGCTGGATCCGCTGATCATCGGCGAAGAACACTATAAGGTTGCGACCGACGTGCAGCAGGTTCTGCAGCGTTACAAATCCTTGCAGGACATCATCGCGATTTTGGGCATGGACGAACTTTCAGAAGACGACAAACTGGCTGTGGCCCGTGCGCGTCAGGACGTAAAACCTGGCCTTGCACGTCGTTTGATGGATAAGCTGAAAGCAATTAAAGCGAAAAAAGGGTAAAGTCATGTGTGGAATTGTTGGGGTGCTTGGCACCCA
>JBMZCY010000351.1:0-1551 GCA_049613825.1 Planktomarina sp. | reverse complement strand
GTCATTGGCCCGCAGATAAGAAAAAGTCCGGCTCATGAACATTTTGGACATGATACCGTTATCGCTGACCTCAGCCTCGATCCCACCAAGGAAATCATTGTCCAGATAGACCCCAACCTCCCCCGGGTCAGAGAAATCAGTCATCGTGGTAAAGAATGTGGCCGACGCGACCGATGTATCACCCCTTTGGGCCATCAGTCCCAAAGTGATGCTAAGGGTTGTACCCGCAATGCAGTACCCAATTGCGTTGACCTGGGGCACATCACAGATGGTTTTGACCTGTTCGATCGCTGTTAGGAACCCTTCTTCGATGTAATCATCCAGCGTCACATCCGCGTAAGTTTCATCCGGGTTCACCCAGCTGACCACAAACACCGTCTGACCCTGATCGACCGCCCATTTCACAAAGCTGTTCTTGGGTTTCAGGTCCAAGATATAGAATTTGTTGATCCAAGGCGGAAAGATAATCAGCGGGGTCTTCGCCACCTTTTCCGTGGTCGGCGTGTATTGGATCAGTTCAAACATCCGGTTGCGAAACACCACCTTGCCAGGGGTCGTCGCCAGGTCTTCGCCTACGGTAAAGGCATCTTGATCGGCTAAAGTGACCAGCATTTCGCCGCCATTTGCTTCTAGATCACGGACAAGATTTTCCAAACCTTTGACCAGGCTTTCGCCTTCCGTTTCAACTGCGCGGGACAAGGCATCAGGGTTGGTGCCCAGGAAATTCGTCGGGCTGGCCATGTCGATGATCTGTTGGGTGAAATATTCCAGGCGGGAATGATCTTTTGCATCCAGTTCTGATGACGTCACGGCATCACGCATGGCCTCTGCATTTACCAGGTACTGCTGACGCACTGCTTTGAAATAAGGATGTGATTCCCACAGGGGATTGGCAAAGCGCGGATCCTTGGGAAGTTCTTTTGAGTTCGCTGCGTTGCCGCATAAATTTGTCTGCAATTCGATGAAATTTTGAACCGACGCGCCCCAAAAAGACAGCTGTTGTTCGAACATTTGCGACGGATTGGTCACTGCTGTGTTCATATAAGCAGCGGCGGCTTTGGTGAACAATTCAGCGCCAGGCCCTTGTAAAGCAGGGCGTGTTGGGGTGTTTTGCCCCATAACTGTCAGGACACGTTGCACCAATGCTTCGACCCGCGCCATGTTTTGGGTCATGGCATCCGATGGGGTGCTGAATTCCCCGGGGGAAGTTTTCTTTTCAGTTGTCATACCCAAATGTCCTGTTAGGTTTGCAGTTGCAGCATAAATCATACGGGCGTTTTTTGCAAAACCAGCCCGTGCAATGCTGCTATGCAGTAAAGGCAAAGATCATGCGCTATATGGCAACTTACGACCTGATGGAAACCATCCGGAACACAAATCAGTGGCTTGGCGCGTCGACCCTCGCGATGGCATCTTATCCCGCTTTTTCGATGATGCCAAACCCGGCGCTGTCGTGGATGGCCGCTTGGGGCGAAGTAACGGAACGTACATTTTCGCGCATGGTGATGAAGCCTGACTGGAATATTCCTCCTTTTGTCAACGCCTTAGGCC
>JBMZCY010000350.1:0-1627 GCA_049613825.1 Planktomarina sp. | reverse complement strand
GAATTGGGATGCTGTCCAGTATTCCGCTGGCGGATACACTATTGAAAATACCCCATACCTGTTCACAGATATTAAAGGTGACTGGTTCGATATCCTTGGCCTGTCCCTTGATCCTTTGCGGGGTGTGCTGCGGATGTATGGGGTGACTGACAGTAAGCGGCCTAAATTGGCGGGCGTTTTCGGCTATCCGATTTCCCAAAGTAAATCACCGACGTTGCACGGGTATTGGCTAAATCAGTTGAATATTCCGGGATTTTACACAGCGCTGGAATGCCCGCCCGCATATTTCGCGGATACCGTGCACTTGTTGGCCAAGCTTGGCTTTGCAGGGGCGAATGTAACAATGCCACACAAAGACGCCGCGATTGCATTATCCGATACACAGACCAAAGCGGCGACGACCATCGGCGTTTCAAACACATTGGTCTTTGGCAAAGAGGGGATTCTCGCGGACAATACAGACGGTGTCGGGTTTTGGCGCAACATTCAGCAGTCATTGCCAGACTATAATATAGACGGACAGACAGCTTTGGTTCTTGGGGCAGGCGGCGCGGCACGGGCTGTCATTTGGGCGTTGTTGGACGCTGGTGCTGCAAAAGTCGTGATTACCAATCGGACACGATCAAAGGCAGATGCATTGGCGCAGGTGTTTGGCGAACGGGTCGCCGTTCTGGAATGGGATGATCGCAGCGCTGATTTGTTTGACATTGGTTTTGTCGTGAATACGACGGCGCTTGGAATGACAGGCAAAGCACCGTTGGGCATGGATTTGACCACATTGCCTGCCACATCAGTCGTAACGGACATCGTCTATGTCCCGCTTGAAACCGATCTTCTTGCCCAAGCCAAAACCAAGGGATGCCCCACAGTTGATGGCCTTGGAATGCTGCTTCACCAAGCCGCCCCGGGGTTTGAGGCTTGGTTTGGAACTGCTCCCACCGTTGACACAGGGCTGCGTAAGGCGGTGTTGGGATGACCATCCGCTTAGGCCTCACCGGATCTATCGGCATGGGAAAATCCACGACTGCCCAGATGTTCGCCGCACAAGGGTGCGCCGTTTGGGATGCAGATGTGGCGGTGCATCGTTTGTACGCGAAAGGCGGTGCAGCAGTGGAGCCGATGGAGGCGTTATTTCCCAGTGCTGCTGTAAATGGCGAAGTTGACCGCAATGCTTTACGCACAGAATTGCAAAAGACCCCAGATGCATTGAAGCAGATAGAAGCAATCGTTCATCCCTTGGTTCACGCAAACCGAGCAGAGTTTGCTTCGAACACAAATGCCAAGATCGCAGTCTTCGACATCCCCTTACTGTTCGAAAACGACTTAGAAGGTAATTTTCATGCAACTGCCTGCGTTAGTGTCGATTTAAAGACTCAGAAATCCCGTGTCATGGCGCGTGGAACAATGGCAGAAGCGGATTTCGAGTTGATCCTATCAAAACAAATGCCAAACGCTGAAAAAGTAGCAATGGCGGATTATACAATCACCACACACTCTTTAGACGCAGCTGAAAACACGGTAGCATCCATTATCACTGATCTTCAAAACAGGTTCCCCGATGCGTGAAATCGTTCTTGATACCGAAACCACAGGGTTTGAACCGAACGAAGGTGATCGCATCGTCGAA
>JBMZCY010000349.1:0-1648 GCA_049613825.1 Planktomarina sp. | reverse complement strand
GTTGATTCATTTTGTCGCGCAATTGATGCAGGTACAAAACGTCAGAGGCCGCATAAGATTGCTGTGCCACAGTCAATTCCGCAGCGCCCCAGTCTGATGATTGCTGCTGTTTGGAGATATCCACGCCCAGCATTTCATGCAGCAGGTTCTTCAATCCATGGCGATCCGTATAGGTCCGCACCAACTTGCTGGCAATTTTGGTGCAATACACAGGGGCCGTCACAACGCCGAAGGCATGTTGAAGCACAGCGATGTCAAAGCGACCAAAGTGAAACAGCTTCAGCACCTTTGGGTCTGCCAACATTCGGCACAGGTTTGGCGCGGACTTTTGGCCCTTGGCCACCTGCACCATATGGGCATTTCCGTCGCCACCCGACATTTGCACAAGACATAATCGGTCGCGATAAGGGATCAAGCCCATCGTTTCACAATCAATCGCAACCACCGGACCCAGGTCCAATCCGTCGGGCAAATCGCCCTGATACACATAATTCGCCAAAGGTCTGACCTTTCAAAGGATACAACTTCAAACTGTGTGTCAGCCCCTATCAAGTCAACAGCCCCTAGTCAGCCTTTCGTTTCTATTCTAAGCAAAATTCGATCAAACTTACGGGAAGGGCGGAAAATGGCTCAAAAAACTGTGGTGAACAGCTGGAACGAATGGGATCCGCTGAAACATGTGATTGTGGGACGGGCAGACGATTGTCACATTCCACCGGAAGAACCGGCGCTTGATGCCAAGGTTCCCGAAGACAGCGATATGCGTGGCCAATGGGGGCGTCGCCCGCAGGAGACGATTGATCGTGCCAACGAATTGCTTGATAATTTCGCGTCCCAGCTGGAAAAACGCGGTATTCGCGTGGATCGTCCAACTTGTATCGACCATTCCAAACCAGCCACAACGCCGGACTTTCACACCGAAAGCCAGTTTGGCTGCATGCCGCCGCGCGATGTGTTGCTGACGGTGGGGTCAGAAATGCTGGAAGCCACGATGTCGTATCGGTGCCGGTGGTTTGAATACCTGAATTATCGCCCGTTGATGCAGCAGTATTTCAACGAAGACCCGAACTTCCGCCACGAATCAGCACCAAAACCTCGTTTGACCGATGCGGATTATCATCCTGATTATCTGTCCGATAAAATTGGTGATGCTAAACGTCTGGAATGGGCCGCAAAGAAATTCTTTGTCACAACGGAAGAAGAGCCGTTGTTCGATGCCGCTGACGTTCTGCGTTTCGGCAAAGACTTGGTGGTGCAACACGGGTTCACGACAAATGAAAAGGGCATTGAATGGCTGCGCCGTCACTTCCCAGATCACCGCGTGCATACGGTGAACTTCCCCGGTGATCCGTATCCAATCCATATTGATGCGACGTTTACACCGTTGCGTCCGGGTCTGATCTTAAACAACCCGCACCGCCGTCTGCCAGATGAGCAGCGCAAGATGTACAATGACAACGGTTGGGAGATCGTCGATGCGGCGACGCCTGCGCATAACACCCCTCCTCCGCTGTGTTATTCCTCAACTTGGTTGTCGATGAATGTGCTGGTTCTAGACCCGAAAACGGTCTGCGTTGAAAAGTCCGAAGTCTATCAAGCCGAACAAATGGACAAGCTGGGCATGAACGTGATCGAGGTTGAACTGCGC
>JBMZCY010000348.1:0-1670 GCA_049613825.1 Planktomarina sp. | reverse complement strand
ACCCTGCATTGGCCAAAAGTGTAGACCCGCAACCGTCCGATCCAAAAAGGTGCGCTACGCTGATTGGTCCTTCACGCACAGCTGATATTTTCTTTCTGGGGCGCAAGGTTTCAGCGGCTGATGCCTTGCAGTGGGGACTTGTGAATGAAGTGGTCGCTGCCGAGGATTTGGATCAGACGGTTACGGCACACTTGGACACGTTGGCCCCTTCAGATGCAGCACGGATCACGCGGATCAAGCAGATGATCAATCCGCGATAAACGCACCTGTGACCTGACTAGTGTCCCCTGTCACCAAGATGACTCCACCTGCTTCATCGGGTGCCATGATATTGGGATCATATCCAAACAACGTGCCTTGGGATGCGTTGAGTGGGGTGTCGCCCACGACATCCACTGCCTGCCCGTCGTTTTCAAACGTGACTGATCCCCCTGCGAAGGCTGCACCATCGACAGCCATGCCAAAAATTTGCATTTTGTCGAAACTGCCTTCAGCAATCAGACCAACTGGGTTTCTGACTGTGAAATCATCAACCGTGACATTGGCACGGCCGGTCTTGAAATTTACGAACACAGTCGCCGCACCATCGGAATAAACATGGGTCAGTTCGTTTTCTGTCGCGACGGTCAGGTTGGAATTTCCTGTATAGGTCGCTGTGCCATCCGTCGGCAGATCGCCTTGTGCGGTTGGGGTACCCACAACCCCCAATGCGTCATATTCAACGCCGTTCAGAACATAAGTGCCGTTATAGACGGTCGCATAATCATACCCCGTGCCCAAATCAGTGTTAACCAAGAGGGTCGATCCTTGGGCGTCTTTTGTGGTTCCGTTTAGATCGATACCACCAGTAGATTTGAACAGATATTCGCCATCTGACAGGGTCAACACATCCGTTGCGCGAACTAGCGCACCTTCTGTTGTATTAACGTTGAATTGTCCCGTTGTTGTGTTTGATGCCAGAACACTGCCCGCCAAGGGGCTGGTGCGTGTGCTGGTTGTATCAGTCAGCGTGACGTATGTGGGCGGCGTCACCGTTGATGCTAAAGGGGTCGTTCCTGATGGCGCTGTCGCACCACCACCACAGGCCGCCAGAATGCTTGCGGCAATGACCAAAGACACGGCAGTTTTAGAAAAAGTTAAAGTCATCTGCCGTCACTCCAAGTGTGTCGAAGAATATGATTGATGTGCCTTCGGCCTCGAACACTGTGTTGTTGCCTTCGATGCGGATGTAATTTTCGGGATCTTGCTGAACGCTTGCATCAAATCCGGTCAATGTGATGCTGTCATAATCCACAACGAAATCATTACCATTCGGGATGACAGGCAAGGCGTTCAAAGGATCGGCGGTACCAATGTCAAAAGTGCTGATCGTATCGGTGCCATCATTGATTGTGAAAACGAATTCGTCGGCACCAAGGCCGCCCATCAAAAAGTCGTCCCCCGCACCGCCGTTCAATTGATCGCCGCCGCCCGTCAGCGATCCGATCAAATCACCGCGCAAAATATCTGCGCCCGCGCCACCGTTCAAAACATCAGCCTGATTGCCACCTAACAACAGGTCCGAACCTTCGCCACCTATCAGTGTGTTCAAGCCAGTTCCAACAATCAGTGTATCACTGCCGCTGCCGCCGTTCAGTACGTCATTGCCCAGTGCATCGGTTAGGACGTCA
>JBMZCY010000347.1:0-1736 GCA_049613825.1 Planktomarina sp. | reverse complement strand
GATTGGTAGCATTGTCAGATGCCGCAAGATTGGAAACAGCACCTGCTGCCTATCACCTTGGTTACGTCCTTGGTCCCCGCATCAATGCAGGTGGCCGCATTGGGCAAGCGGACCTTGGCGCGCGGTTGTTATCAACAACAGACCAGCACGAAGCCGCAGCAATCGCAGAAAAGTTAGAAGTCTTAAATACTGACAGACGCACAATTGAAGCAACAGTCAGAATCGCAGCTCTGGAACAAGCCGAAGATCGCGGATTAGACGCACCGCTGACCTGGGCCGCTGGTGACGGATGGCACGCAGGCGTGGTCGGGATTGTGGCATCGCGGCTGAAAGAAAATACCAACCGCCCAAGCGTTGTGATCGGCTTTGATGGCGACGATGGCAAAGGCAGCGGGCGATCCGTGACGGGCATTGATCTGGGTGCTGCAATCCAAAAACTGGCCCGTGAAGGGCTGATCCAGAAAGGTGGCGGTCACAAGATGGCGGCTGGCCTGTCGTTGTCACGCGACCAGTTGGAACCGGCCATGGCACGGCTTTCTGAATTGATGGAGGCACAGGGCGCAGGCAATCTGGGTCCCCGTGATCTGAAGCTGGACGGGACCCTAATGCCCACTGCTGTGACAGTCGAGTTGATCGAAGCGTTGGACCAAGCAGGCCCTTACGGCGCATCCGCCCCTGCCCCGCGATTTGTGCTGCCAGACTGCCGTGTGCGGTATGCAAAGCGCGTCGGCGAAAACCATTTGAAGGTCACATTGTCCGATGGTGGCACAGCGTCATTGGATGCCATTGCCTTCGGCGCATTTGATTCCATGATCGGTCCTGAATTGGAAAGCCACAACGGCGCATCATTCCACATCGCAGGGCGGTTGGAAGTGAACACGTGGGCCGGAAAATCGCGCCCTCAGTTCCGGATCGAGGACGTGGCCAAGGCCTGATCCACCTGCGACAAAAAATTCACGTTTTGGTAACAAAACCCCTTGCGACCCCCGCGCAGGTTTCTTAATACACCCACAGAAGGTGTCCCGTTCGTCTATCGGTTAGGACGTCAGGTTTTCAACCTGAAAAGACGAGTTCGATTCTCGTACGGGATACCACCTTCCCCCCTCACCGCATCCGTAACGCACTGCGCAGCGGCAGTCCGAACAGGAACAGCAGTCCGAGGCCGAGGAACGATTGCAGGCCGGATACGGCGATTAGCCAGTCGGGGATTTGTTCCCAGACATCGCGCCTTGGGATGATGCGGAAAAGGGATGAGTGTTCCAAACTGTTTGGAAATTAAATTGCGGGGTGATGAACTGAAGCCCATACACCCTACCCATTGACCAGAGATTTTGGTATTTTAAAAATAGTATTTTCTTCTATCAATCTAACTTGCTTCGAAGATGAAAATGCCCCGCACTTAGAAAGAAATACAATGTCGATTGTTACTGCAAAGCAGGCTTTGTGGAAATCGAAGTCAAAATCCAACCTACAAATATTTGATCTCCCAAAGGTCGGTAATGAATATCTTATCGAATTTGATGGCAGCGATACTACAATTGGTGACGTCATTAACGTCGAATACTTGCCCCCGGCAGCGCATTATAATGGATTTGAAACTGTTAATGATCTCGACGGGTTCAGAATGTGCTCCGGCGTAATTAAACGCATTGATCCCAATAGGCCTACCGATGGTCAACCTCCTGAATATGCTTCTGAAGCAATCTTCGAGATCATAACTGTAAGAGCGCTAAGCT
>JBMZCY010000346.1:0-1741 GCA_049613825.1 Planktomarina sp. | reverse complement strand
CGTAGTGGGAACCGTGACATGGGCAGAACCAGCCGCCAAAGTCGCCAGCACCATCACCCAAAGGCACACAGCCCAGGTGGGTACAAACGCCCATCATGACCAGCCATTCGCCGCTTTCGTCCAAAGAACGGTTCGCGTCGGTTGCTGGGCCTTCGCCTGCGTTTTCATTGCGGGCTTCGGCGTCGGGCAGGTCTGCCAGATCAACGGCGCGTGCCTCTGCAATTTCGGCTTCGGTACGGCGGCGGATAAAGACCGGCTTACCTTGCCACAAAACTGTGATTTGCGTTCCAGGTGCAACATCAGCCACATCTACCCGGATCGAGGCCAAGGCCTTTACATCCGCGGATGGATTCATCTGATTGACCAGGCCCCAGCCTGCCCAACCCGAGATTACTGCGCCTGTGCCAGCTGCGGCATAATACAGAAAGTCTCTGCGGGTGCCGTCGTGTTCGTCGGTATGCGCCACGAGGTTCCTCCAAATTAGTGTTTGGCCTTCCGGCCATAGACTCATACCCGGCATTTTCCCAGGTACTTCGGGGCGGTATTAGCCCGGGTGTACCCATCCGTCCAGCGGACAATCGGGCGCAGCCATTTTTTCGTGAATATGCCGCACATGGGTGACAACAGATAAATGGGTTGTCAAAGTGTTCAAAACCAGCGTTTCGGGGGTGCCACAGATTGTCTCAGCCAAATATTTTGTTTGTCATGGCCGACCAACTGTCGGCCCTTGCCTTGCCCATGTATGGGCATCCTGTTGTCAAAACCCCTGCCCTTTCGGCGCTGGCGGATCGTGGATTGGTGTTTGAAAACGCCTACTGTAACTTCCCCCTGTGTGGTCCATCGCGGCAATCAATGATGTGTGGCAAACTGCCTTCCCGCTGCGGGGCCTATGATAATGCAACCATGCTGGCCTCTGACCAACCGACGTTTGCGCATTATCTGGCCTCTGCTGGATACAAAACCTGTCTTTCGGGCAAGATGCACTTTGTCGGCCCCAATCAAATGCATGGGTTTGGCGAGCGGCTGACCACGGATGTTTATCCCGCCGACTTCGGCTGGACCCCCGATTGGACGGCGGACCCCAGCACTGCCACGTTCCAGGATACCCGCAATGTCTTTGAAACAGGGCCATGCGCCCGCAGCATGCAGTTAGATTATGATGAAGACACAGCTTATCAGGCGGAACGCTGGCTGTTTGACCAAGCGCGCAAAGATGGCCCATGGATGCTGACCGTCAGCTTTACCCATCCGCACGACCCTTACCAGGCCACACCAGAATTCTGGGATCTGTATGATGATTCTGACATAGACCTGCCTGCCCTTGGTTTTGAAGATGTTGAAACGGATGCCCATTCTGCCCGCATCCGCAGCCATTATTCGATCGATCAGGCCAAGGTGGACGATAACACTCTGCGCCGGATGCGGCACGGATATTACGCAGCGATTTCCTACATCGATGCCAAGGTCGCGCGGTTGGTCCAGGTGTTGGAGCAATCTGGCATGGATAAAAACACAATCATTATCTTCACGTCGGACCATGGGGATATGATGGGGGAACGTGGGCTTTTCTATAAGAAATCGTTCTGGGAATGGTCTGCGCGTGTGCCAATGATTGTGGCAGGGCCTGGAATCAAACCCGGGCGAAAATCGCAACCGGTGTCTTTGATCGATCTGCTTCCCACCTTTTGTGAGATTGCAGATGTTCAACCATTGGACGCCGATGGCCAGTCCTTGCTGTCTG
>JBMZCY010000345.1:0-1755 GCA_049613825.1 Planktomarina sp. | reverse complement strand
AACACCACATCTTTGCCTGCAATAATCCGCTGCAATTGATCAGATGTCGTGGCCCCAAAGATCACCGAAGCCATAAACGGTCGCGCCTGACAAAACGCCAATGCCATATGAACTGGATCAACCCCGTGTTTCGCAGCAATCGCCATATACGCATCAACGGCAGTATGGGCACGATCCGTGTTTCGTCCACCCAATTTATAACCAGTGGTCATCCGGCTGCCGGTCGGCACAGCGCCATCCACATATTTCCCAGTCAACAACCCTGCAGCCAAAGGTGAAAAGGCCAACAGACCCACATCTTCGTTAACAGACAATTCACCTAGGTCGGTATCGTACAAACGACACATCAGGCTGTATTCGTTCTGAATTGTTGCAACACGCGGACCATGACCTTCTTCGGACAGACGCAACCACTGCGCTGTCCCCCATGCACTTTCATTCGACAAACCAAAAGACCGGATTGTGCCACGTTTCACTTCTGCCTGTAACGCCTCAAGACATTCAATCATGTTCGCCTTCACCGCAGCAGGGTCCTGCCGCGACGGGTCAAAGGTCCAGTTCTGGCGGAACATATAGGACCCTCGGTTTGGCCAATGAAATTGATACAGATCAATCGTGTCCATCTGCATCCGCTTTAGGCTGCCCTCAATCGCCTCGGGTATAGACTTTGCCGTAATGTCAGCTTTGTCGCGCACCCAATCAATGCCATTGCCGGAATGTTTGGTCGCAATCACAACCTGATCGCGCTTGCCACTGTCTTTGGCCCATGCCCCGACAATTTCTTCCGACCGCCCTTGGGTTTCTGCACTTATCGGGTTCACAGGATACATCTCTGCCGTATCAAAAATGTTGATCCCCGCATCCAACGCCATGTCCATCTGAGTATACGCATCCGCTTTGTCTGTCTGTGTGCCAAAAGTCATCGTCCCAAGGCACAAATCGCTAACCATGATGCCTGTGCGACCCAGTTCGTTCATTTTCATATCGTTTCCTATCTTCTTGAACGCAGCCTGCCATTCGCCCCAGAAATCCTCAACCACTGTTGCACAATTTTGGCTATCACAGACACCATGCCAAACTGTGACCGACAGAAATATAAAATGCTGCTATATCGTCTGGTATGAAATGGATATTCGCCCTGATCTTCTGGATTACCGCCACCGTCGCCACGGCCCAAGCTGTGCCGTTTAAGTTGAACCTTAACAAATCAAATGTGGATTTCATCTATTCCTTTAACAGCAGTTCGATCAAAGGCACTATCCCTTTGCAGAGTGCAGACGTCAGTCTGGACTTGCGCAACATCGCGAATTCCAAGGTCAGTGTGCAATTGAGCCCGTCCAAGGCTGAAGGCGGCTTTCCTTTCGCCACCCCGATTCTGCGCGGGGCGGAAATGTTGGATGCGGCAAACCATCCGTCCATGGCATTTGTCAGCACCGCAATCCGCGGCACGTTCCCAACCGGAAAAATGACCGGAAATTTGACGATGGCAGGCGTGACCCACCCCGTCACATTGGACGCCCAGGTTTTTCGTCAAACCGGCACTGACCCGTCGAACCTGTCGCAACTGGTGATCGAATTGAAAGGTAGCCTAAACCGCCATGACTTTGACATGTCCGGTTACACTGGCTTTGTTGATGATATAGTACACCTGCGCATTATGGCATGGATTGATCGGACAGGGTAATTCCAACCGGCTGCAACGGCTTGATCGTTCGCCATTGGGCGGCTATCCGGCGACTGCACGATTGCCGGTAA
>JBMZCY010000344.1:0-1794 GCA_049613825.1 Planktomarina sp. | reverse complement strand
AATCGCAGGTGGTTATGCATTAGGTGTATTGCTTGTACTTGGACCACGTCTTGGTAAATTTGCGGCTGATGGCACACCTCGTGACATTCCTCCGCACAATCCATGGCTGGTCACAATCGGGATCTTCCTGATTTATACTGGTTTCTGGGGCTTCTATGCAGCTTGTAACGTGCCTGCGATTTCACCAGAGGTTATCGACGGTCAAATCACTGGCACAACTTGGACGGCCACGAACATCTATCTGGCACCGACATCCTTGTCCGCGATTACATTTAACTTCTTGATGTCATTGTCAGGTGGTTTGATGGCCGCATACATCGTTTCAAAAGGCGATGCGTTCTGGACATTTTCTGGCGGTTTGGCTGGTGTGATCACGGCTTCTGCCGGTAACGACCTTTACCACCCAATCCAAGCAACGCTGATTGCTGCTGTGGGCGTTGTTATCGTCTACAAACTGCACCATTGGGTTGAACGAAAGTTCAAGCTTGATGATGCGGTTGGCGCGGTTGCGGTGCATGGTTACGCGGGCGTTGTCGGCCTGATTATTGCGGGCTTTGTTCTTTGGGGCGCACCATCGTCACCATATGAGGGCTACGCTGCGATCACCCCATGGGGCCAAACAATCGGTGCGGTTATCATGTTCTTCGTCTTAGGGTTCTTACCTGCCTATTTGGTATCGAAGCTTCAGGCGAAAATGGGCGTTCTGCGCATTCCAGAAGAGGTTGAATTGCAAGGTTTAGATTTTGCAGAAAACAACGTCTACGAAGATGCAAAAGCGCAGATCACCGCCGCAAACAAAGCCCATTTGGCTGGCGAATAAGACATAGAAAGGAGAAATACTATGTCTACAATTGGATATGAAAATTGGGCCGTTGATCTGGCGGATGTGGGTGCGATTTACCCCTTCCAAGGGTCAGAAGTCTTGATGACATTGATTTGTGTCGCCTTCTGGTTGGGCTGACACGTCATTCAGATGCGTCGCGAAAACAAAGAACTGGAGGAGGCCCGCAAGTCTGGTACACCAGAGCAGATCGCGAAGGCCATAGACCGCTATTAAATCGGCGGTAAGCAATTTGGAAAAGGCGTCCCCGTGGCGCCTTTTCGTTTTTTAAGTTATTTACTGACGGGAAAATTTATTTCCTGATATTGCCGACTTGCAAGTTGGATGATAAAGATAAAGATAGGTGAAAAGCCAAGCCAAGGAAGGGTTCGCGCATGTGTGGGATCGTCGGATTATTTTTGAAAGATAAGTCACTTGAACCGCAATTAGGCGGCATGCTGACAGACATGTTAATCACGATGACAGATCGTGGACCTGACAGTGCAGGAATTGCAATTTATGGCGCGCAGACCGAAGGCAACGCCAAGCTGACCGTCCAATCGGATACGCCAGAAGAAGACTTTGACAAGTTGAAGAAAGACTTGCGCAAAGAAATCAAAGGCGACGTCGAAATGGACGTGACCAGCACCCATGCGGTTTTGGAAATTCGCGCCGATCAAATGATCGCAGCCCGCGCTGCCCTGAAAGAAATCCGCCCCAACGTCCGTGTGATGAGCCGGGGCGAAACGCTTGAAATATATAAAGAAGTTGGCCTGCCCAAAGATGTGGCAGAACGGTTTGAAGTGTCGAAAATGTCCGGCACGCACGGTATTGGCCACACGCGTATGGCAACCGAATCAGCCGTGACCACCATGGGCGCGCACCCGTTCAACACAGGTGATGATCAATGTTTGGTCCACAACGGATCGCTGTCAAATCATAACTCCCTGCGCCGCAAACTGCGCCGCGATGGG
>JBMZCY010000343.1:0-1816 GCA_049613825.1 Planktomarina sp. | reverse complement strand
GTCCATCATAAAGGGATAGTGTGTACACCCAAGGATCGCGGCATCCGGCTGCGGCATTTTGCGTCTTAGGGCATCAACGTGGGACGTCACCAATGCCTCGGCCAGAATCATGTCCCCGTCTTCAATCGCATCCACGACGCCGCCGCAGGCCTGCGCTTCGACATCGACACCCACCGCGCGAAAGGCCAGTTCGCGTTGAAACGCACGGCTGGCGACGGTAGCCGGGGTTGCGAACAGGGCCACATGTTTCGTTGCGACTTCGCGTGGTGGAGAGTTGTCGCCCCAGTCACGCTCGGTCAATGCTTCAATCATCGGGACGAACACACCCAGCACGCGCTTGTCCCGTGGGACCCAGTTTTCTTGCATCCGGCGTAATGCTGCAGCACTGGCCGTGTTGCACGCAAGGATGGCCAGATCACAACCATGGTCCCACATTTTGCCCACAGCTTCGGTTGTCAGGCGGTAGATGTCATCAGCATCTCGAACCCCATATGGCGCATGGGCATTGTCGCCGAAGTAGACCAAGGGCAGATCAGGATGTGCATTTTTGACGGCCTGATATACAGTCAATCCGCCCAATCCGCTGTCAAAAATACCTACGGCCATTTGATGTCCTTACGGGTTGTGCACAGTCCGGTGTCTCAAAGAGCATGCGTTAAGCACTCACAATGACGCGGCTGACGTGCCCCTGCAATGTCATGCACAGAAATAAATCCAAACAAAAACGGGGAACGGCCCAAGAAAGTTCACCCATTCATTTTATAGATGGTAGGTTATGACTTATAGCTTACAAAATAAGGTATCGTTTCATGGATTGGGACAAGCTTCGTATATTTCACGCTGTTGCAGATGCAGGGTCGCTGACCCATGCTGGTGATACGCTGCATCTGTCGCAATCCGCCGTGTCCCGTCAGGTGCGCGCCTTGGAAGAATCGCTGAACACAACATTGTTCCACCGCCATGCCCGCGGCCTGATCCTAACCGAACAGGGAGAGCTGTTGTTCGACGCCACCCGCGCCATGGCCAAACGGCTGGATGCAGCCGCCGCACGGATAAAAGACAGCGAAGAAGAGGTATTTGGCGAACTGAAGGTCACGACCACTACCGGATTCGGAACCTTGTGGCTGGCGCCGAGGTTGCCACATCTGTATGAAAAATATCCCGATTTGAAAGTGGAATTAATGCTGGAAGAACGTGTCTTGGACCTACCCATGCGCGAAGCTGACGTGGCGATCCGGATGAAAGAACCCAGCCAAGCGGACCTGATCCGTAAAAAACTGATGACCGTGAACATGCGGCTGTATGCGTCGGAACAATATCTGGCATCGCATCGCCCAATCAATACGATGGCGGATTTGGCGAACCATCGGATCATTTGTCAAAACCCGAATTCAGCGCAGGTCGCGGCCAGCGCATCTTTGGTGAATGAGATTTTAACCCATAATGTGCAATCAACCCTTACCGTAAACAACTATTTCGGGGTGTTACAGGGCGTCATCCATCACCTTGGTGTTGGTGTTTTGCCAGATTATGTGACGTCCGACTTTCCGGGGTTGGTACGTGTCCTGCCGGAACTTGATTCCGCTGACGTGCCAGTCTTCTTGGCCTACCCCGAAGAACTGCGTCATTCGCAGCGTATTTCAGCGTTCAGGGATTTTGTGCAGGAGGAAATTATTGCCAAACGTCGCGCTGAACGCGAAGCCCGCACCTGAGATATGCATCGAATGCATATCGGGCTTGCAACAATTCTAGAGCTCTGAATATTGCGTGAACGGTGATCAAGTCCTATCTGTTGTCATGTGAAGATGATCGCGCA
>JBMZCY010000342.1:0-1816 GCA_049613825.1 Planktomarina sp. | reverse complement strand
GGGTGTGGGGGGCGCTGGGATAGATCATTTGCATATCCCTGCAACGCCGTCACAATCGCGGCCATATGATAGACGGCATTCGTGCCAAGATGCGGCAAACTAGAATGAACCGACTTACCCGTTGTGGTAAGCGTGACCAGAACCTGCCCCTTGTGCATCGGACAAATCGCCAGCTGGCTGGGTTCGGCGACCAGTGCATAATCAGCCTTTGGACCGTGTTTTCCAAAGTAAGCCGATCCATGCATTGCATGCTCTTCATCTACAAGTCCGGCAACAACCAAATCACCCTGCAACTGCGTCCCCGACGCCTTCATTGCACGCACCACCGCCAGATATGACGCAACGCCTGCCTTCATATCGCAAGACCCACGTCCATAAACGCGCCCGTCTTTCAGATGCGGTGTGAAAGGAGCGTCATAGCCATCGACGCCCACGGTATCCAAATGCCCGGCAAGCAAGATCGTCGGCCCCTGCCCTGATCCTTTCAGGCGTCCCCACACATTGCGGCGACCTTCGGAAACCACATGACTGTCGACCTCTACCCCCAAGGCGATCAACTTGGCCTCGAACAGATCCGCCATCGCGGCCTCGGCCGGCGCGGCTGGATCGTCGTATGGGTTCACGCTGAAGGTCGCGACCATATCGCAGATGTCTTGCACCAATGCGTCACGGTCGATCGTGTGCGTCAGGGTCATATAACAGGCAATTCCGCAGCGGCGCGGCGGGTGATCAGTTCAGCACCATGTTCGCGGACAACCACATTTTCTTCGTGCAACATCATCTTGCCGGGGGCGAAATCAAAACCCGGTTCAACTGCCAGAACCATGCCCGGTTGCAATACTGTTTGGTCTGTCGCCATCAAGGACGGCCATTCGGTGTTATGCAGCCCGATCCCGTGGCCCATGCGGCCCACACAGCCAACAGTAGCACCGCCATCTTCCAACACAGCGGCCATCGCATTGAACACATCACATGCCCGCGCACCTGGTTTCACCGCAGCGATCCCTGCGTTGTTGGCACGGTAGACCAGCTCATACGCGCGTTTCGCTGCATCATCGGCGTGGCCCAGCGCGAAGTTGCGATCGAAGTCGCAATAATACCCGTCGATTTCCGCGCCTGTGTCGATGAACAAAACATCACCATCCTCCATCGCGCGGTCGGTGGGAAAACGGATAGCGTCATCAGATCCACCTGCGGCGGCGGTTGATACGATGTAGGGAACAGTATCCGCCCCACGTCCCAAAACATCAGCACGGTAGGCCCGAACGACATCACGTTCCGACATTCCAGCTGAAACGATATTCGGCACGTTGGCGTAGGCGTCGCTGACCAAGCTTGCCACATAGGCTTGCTTGGCAATTTCAGATTCGGATTTTATGGTGCGCAAGGCGATCAGGATATCAGTGCAATCCACAACTTCGATTCCTGTCAACTGATCCCGCAACGCAGCGAAATCATTCGCAGGCATCCGGACCAAAGTTTCCGGCCCCATGGGAACGCCAACTTTCTTGTGGCCCTTGCACACGTCCTTCAAAACGCTGGCCAACATACTGACGCCCTCATCCTCTGGACGTGGGGACGCCCAGACGTGGACCTTGCCCACATGGGACGACTTGATCGACGCTTCGCCAATGCTGGGGATGACGGCCATAGGCTCCCCTTCCGCAGGCACAATCAGGAACCAAGGGCGTGTCGGACTTTGCCAAAACTGCGTTAAAAACCCAGAATAGTAGCGAACATTCGGCTCAGTCGTGAGCACCACCGAATCAACTTGAGCCCGCTCCATTTGCGCTTGTAAATGTTGGGTTCGTTGAAT
>JBMZCY010000341.1:0-1821 GCA_049613825.1 Planktomarina sp. | reverse complement strand
TTTCGAGGCAACGACGCGCAAAGCAGCATTGTCTGCGTCAGCCACGTTAATCGGGTTCAATGTTCCAACAGTATCTTTCGCAAAAGGCCCCATTTCTTCGACGCTGGACCCATCGGCCAAGGTGTAAAACATACGGTCTTTCGCAGGGGCATATACAACGCCACGGATTGGCTTGCCGTCCACAACATATGCAATGTTCACAGTAAAATCCCCACGGCGGTGCACGAATTCCTTTGTGCCATCCAGTGGATCGACAATCAGGAAAGTCCCACCAGATGTGGAGTGTGTGTCTGATTGTTCTTCGGTTACCAGCATTACGTCTGGAAATGCCGCGATCAAACCCGCCGAAATGATCTTGTCCGCAGCAAGGTCCGCAGCTGTAACAGGACTGTCATCTGATTTTGATTGGACTTCAAAATCTGGCTGGTTGTAAATTTCCATTATGGCATCACCTGCCTGCAATGCCAGCGCCCGCATAACAGTCGTTAGTTTCTCAAATTCCATACAATCGCCACCTTTGCCCGTGATTGTTGCGTCAACTTAATCACCCGTTTATCATCGGACGGTAAAGAAACCGCAATAAGTTCGTGCAATAACGATCAAAACCACAGGATATTGATTTCATGTTTGAGGTACGAAAGTCGCAGTCAGGGTTTTCCAGAACCATCGGGTTTCTGGAATTGCTGTATCATTCGACAGTTCGCGCGGTGCGTAAATCTGGTGGCCGCAATGTGATTTTGGGCCTTCTGGGAAGTATGATGCAGTCCCTTACGTTCGTTCTGGCCTTCTTCTTTATGTTCGAAGTTTTGGGCATGCGCGCTGCAGCGCTGCGCGGCGACTTCCTGCTATATATTATGTCGGGCATTTTCGTATTTATGACCCACACCCAAACACTCAGCGCAGTTATGGGGTCTGAAGGTCCGACATCTCCAATGATGCAGCACGCACCAATGAACACAATGATTGCGGTTATATCCGCAGCATTTGCATCCTTGTACACGCAGCTGTTGTCGATGTGTGTCATCATCTTTGGCTACCACGTGATATTTACCCCCGTAACAATTTACCAACCTCTTCCCGCCGTAGGCATGGTGCTGATCGCGTGGTTCAGTGGTATTGCGGTCGGTATGGTGTTTTTGGCGGCGAAACCTTGGTCCCCGGGTGGGGTCCAGTTGGCGTCCACAATTTATCAAAGGGTTAATATGTTCGCGTCTGGCAAAATGTTTGTGGCCAACACAATGCCGGGTTTCATGCTTGCCATGTTTGATTGGAACCCCCTATTCCACATTATCGACCAAGGCCGCGGCTTCTTGTTTATTAATTATCTTCCAAAGCACAGTTCGCCGACCTATCCACTGATTGTTGCAGCGGCGCTGCTGATGATTGGCCTGATTGGTGAAAATTACACGCGCAAAGCCGCTTCTGCCAGCTGGGGATCACGTGCATAATGATCAGGTTGATTGCGCTTCTTTTATGTCTTTCGGTAACACCTGTTACAGCACTTGATCGAAATCTGCCTGCTTTGTTTAATGTAACAGGTGTCGCGTCAGATGATGTTCTAAATGCGCGCAGTGGCCCAGGCCTAAGCTTTGAAACAACCGGTGGCCTGCAACACGACCGTCGTAATGTCGAAATCGTTGCTGTCGATGAAAGCGGCTTATGGGGCTTAACGAATGTCGGCGAACAAGCGCAATGGGTATCGATGAGGTTTCTTGCCCTTCAACCGGATCAAATCGAAGGCGCATTTCCAGAATTTCTAAGTTGCTTCGGAACAGAACCTTTTTGGAATATTGAAATCACAGGATCAAATGTGATCATGCA
>JBMZCY010000340.1:0-1824 GCA_049613825.1 Planktomarina sp. | reverse complement strand
GCAGGTTCTGCCCGACGCCGGGACGATCTGCCACAACCTTAATCCCATGATCCGCCAGATGATCCGCAGGCCCAATACCCGATAACATTAGCAGCTTGGGTGAGTTAATGGAGGATGCAGCAAGGATCACCTCACGCTTGGCCTTCACAACCTCAACCTTGCTCGCACGTTCAATCTCGACGCCCGTTGCGCGGCCATTCGTAATCTCAACCTTACGGGCGAAACATTTCACCATTTTAAGGTTATCGCGCTTCAACGCGGGTTTCAGATACGCATTCGCTGCCGACCAGCGTTGGCCTTTGTGGACAGTCATGTCAAAGGGGCCAAAGCCTTCCTGCTGATGACCGTTGTAGTCGCCAGTGATCTCGAACCCTGCCTGACGACCGGCTTCAACAAACGCGTGGTTCAACGGATTGTCGCGCTTGCCGCGTGTGACGTGCAATGGTCCATTGGTCCCGCGCCAGCTGGCGTCGCCGCCTTGGTCGCCATCGTGCCAATGTTCCATTCGGTTGAAATAGGGGGCAACGTCGGCATAGCCCCAACCAGATGCGCCGTTTTCCTCCCAGTGGTCATAATCACATGCGTGACCGCGCACATAGATCATACCGTTGATCGACGACGACCCACCGACGACTTTTCCACGGGGGCAGGCCAGTTGGCGGTTGTCCAGATGCGGTTCAGGTTCGCTTTCAAAGCCCCAGTCATACATAGACATGTTCATCGGATAGGACAGTGCACCGGGCATTTGAATAAAGGGTCCGATGTCTGTGCCACCAAATTCCAGAACGATGACAGAATGCAGGCCATCTTCAGACAGACGCGCGGCCAATGCAGATCCGGCGGATCCTGATCCAACAATTACAAAGTCCGCTTCCATGCCATTCCCCGTCGTTTTTAACCTTTTGACAGAATGTTAGCGAAAACGAGGGCAAAGAAACGACTTAGTTGTTTTATTTACCGAATTTAGCGATGCTTGCCGTCAGGTCAGACTCACCCAAGGACAGACGCCCGTGAACATTACCGTTGTCACCACGATGCGAAACGAAGGACCATTTGTTCTGGAATGGCTTGCCCATTTGCGGGCAATCGGTGTCGGGCATGTGGTGGTCTACACGAATGATTGTGAGGACGGCACGGATACGTTGTTGGATACCGTGCAACAGTTGGGATGGCTGACCCATATTCGCCAAGACCTTGCTCCAAAAGACAGTCCGCAGTGGGTCGCACTAAGGGCCGCGTGGAGCTTGGATCAAGTGCGTGATGCAGATTGGGTCATGATCTGCGATGTGGACGAATTTCCGGACATCAAAGTTGCAGGCGGCACTTTGCCTGATCTGATCACATCGGTGGGCGAATGTGATGCTATTGCGTTGCCGTGGCGCTTGTTTGGCAATTCGGGACAGGTGACGTTTGAAGATCTGCCTGTCGCGCAACAATTCACTCAGTGCGCGATCCCTGATCTGTCATTCCCGATTGCGACAACGTTCGTCAAAACCATCTTCCGCGTGAAAGGTCCGTTTTCCGGTCTGGGTGTGCATCGGCCTAAACAAAAGAACGCGCAGCGGCACGGGGTGCCTGTTTGGAAAGCCGCGAACGGCGACCACCTGCCGGATCACTTTGCCAATGTGCCAAAGCGTCTTTCGTTATTGGGTATGGAGACAGGCAGGGACAGTGCAGACCTGCGCCATTATTCCCTTAAATCGGTCGAGGCGTTTTTGGTCAAACATGCACGGGGTCTGCCCAACAGAGCAAGCAAGCCGTTGGACCTGACCTATTGGATCAATCGCAATTTCAATGGTGAAACGGTTGAACCGTTGCCGACGC
>JBMZCY010000339.1:0-1836 GCA_049613825.1 Planktomarina sp. | reverse complement strand
CCGCACAAATCACGATGGTATCCACGGGCAAAACGCTGCTGTCTTCACCACGGGTGATGTGCAAACCTGCATCATCGATCTTGTCATAGGTCACACCGTTCATCATTTGAACGCCGCGCTTCACAAGGTTCGCGCGGTGAATCCAGCCTGTGGTCTTACCTAGACCCGCACCAACTTTCTTTGTCTTACGTTGTAACAAAGTAACATTGCGCTTGGGCTGTTCAAACTTTGGCTCAATCCCTTCAACGCCACCACGGGCAGTCAGGGTCATATCAATCCCCCATTCCGCCATAAACGCTTTGGTATCGACTGCGGTCGACGTGCCTTCGTGCAGCAGCACCTCCGAGATATCGAACCCGATCCCACCCGCGCCAATCACGGCCACCGACGGGCCAACCTCAGCCCCGTTCATCACGTCCAAGTAGCTGAGCACGGACGGGTGATCGATGCCCTCAATATCCGGCGTGCGCGGGGTGACACCAGTGGCCAAGATCACCTCGTTAAACCCCGCCAAATCGTCAGCAGACACTTTGGTGTTCAACTTCACCGTCACGCCGGACCGTTTCAGCTCTTCCTCGAAATAGCGGATGGTTTCATAGAATTCTTCTTTGCCCGGAATGCGCTTGGCGATGTTGAACTGACCGCCGACTTCATCACTTGCATCGAACAAGGTCACCTTGTGCCCGCGACGTGCCGCAGTCGTCGATGCCGCCAGCCCCGCAGGACCCGCGCCCACAACAGCAATCGTTTTTGGCGCATCGGTCGGTGTTTCCACCATCAATGTCTCATGGCAGGCGAACGGATTCACCAGACAGGACGTCAGTTTGCCACTGAAGATCGCATCCAAGCAGGCTTGGTTACAGGCGATACAGGTGTTAATGTGATTTGCATCACCCTTTTCAGCCTTTGCCACGAAATCAGCATCGGCAAGGAATGGGCGTGCCATCGATACCATGTCAGCGTCGCCACGGGCCAAAACAGCCTCGGCAGTTTCAGGCATGTTGATCCGGTTGGACGTAATCACAGGTACAGGAAGCGCATCCCGTACTTTCGCAGTTACCCAAGAAAATGCAGCCCGTGGGACTGATGTGGCGATGGTCGGAATACGTGCCTCGTGCCAACCGATCCCGGTGTTGATGATCGTCGCCCCCGCAGTGGCGATTTGTTGACCCAGATCAATCACCTCTTCCAAGGTTGATCCACCGTCGACAAGATCGATCATCGACAGGCGGTAGATGATGATGAAATCTGTGCCTACGGCTTCGCGGACCTGGCGCACCACTTCGACGGCCAAACGAATTCGGTTCTCATAAGACCCGCCGTAGTCATCATCACGGTGGTTGGTTCGTGTGGCAATGAACTGGTTCAGAAGGTATCCTTCCGACCCCATGATTTCGACACCATCGTACCCTGCGGACTGTGCCAGCGTTGCGGCATTCACGAAATCTGCGATCTGTTTTTCAATTCCGACTGCATCCAACTCTTTCGGTTTGAATGGGTTGATCGGTGCTTGGATTGCGGACGGTGCCACCGCCGCAGGGTTATATGCATAGCGCCCTGTGTGCAGAATTTGCATCGCGATCTTGCCGCCCTCGGCGTGGACAGCATCGGTGACAACACGGTGGTGGTCTGCATCTTCCGGCGTAGCCATCAGGGCGCCACCCATGGCAACGGCCCCTACGGCATTTGGTCCAATCCCACCCGTGACAATCAGGCTGACACCGCCCTTGGCACGGGCGGCATAGAAGGCCGCCATCCGTTCAAATCCGTTTTCAGCCTCTTCCAGCCCAAGGTGCATCGACCCCATCAGGACACGGTTTTTCAACGTGGTGAACC
>JBMZCY010000338.1:0-1888 GCA_049613825.1 Planktomarina sp. | reverse complement strand
GCCCCATACCACTAGACCTGCGTTATTTGGTGTCGTGAAAAGCTGATCAAACCGTCTTGTGCGGCACCTTTAGTGTTGGCAGGGACGAAGGGGGATGAATGATCAATCGAATAACACCAATTTTGGCCGCTGCAGCAGTTTTTGCAGGGTCACAAGTTGCAGCACAAACCTGTGGCGGCACATATGTCGTTGCACCCGGCAATACTTTAAGCGGGATTGTCGACAAACTTTACGAAAACAGCAAAGTTTGGTCCGAAGTGTACCGCACCAATGCGGCAACAATCGGCGAAGATCCAAACCGAATCCGTGTCGGTCAAAAATTGCGGATGCCCTGCATTGGCGGCTTGCCTACGGGCCTTGAAGGTGGGACCGAAGTAACGGCTGCCGCACCTGTTGTACGTGAAACAGCTGCCTTTACTACGGCTGCGTCTGCTGCGGCGACCACGGTGAATGATGATCTGAATGTTCGTATCCTGACCGCAGGTGACTATGCCCCGTTCACGCAAAAAGGTTTGTTGAACGACGGGATGTTGACGGATGTTGTGCAGAACGCATTTTCAGCATCTGACGATGTAGACAGCTTTAAAATTCACTGGGTCCAAGATTGGTCAGCGCACCTTGATCCGCTGTTGTCAGAGGCGATGTTGGACGTAGGCTTCCCTTGGTTCAAGCCAGATTGCGCAGGCGATCCAACCCAATACCGGTGTGAGAATTTCCACTTCACTGACCCAATGTTCGAAATGCTGATCTTGCTGTTCACAGCAAAAGATCGGCCGTTGGTGTTCACGTCTGACAACGACATGATCGGGAAAACGCTGTGCCGTCCGGCAGGGTATTTCACGCATGACTTTGAAAAGAATGGCCGCAAATGGCTGTCCAGCGGCAAGGTGACGTTGAAGTCACCTGCAACAATCAAAGACTGTTTTGAATTGTTGGAAGATGGCGAAGTTGACGCTGTGGCGATCAACGAATTCACCGGCCGGACTGCAATCAAAGACTTGGAATTGGCGGATAAGGTTGAAATCGTTCAATCCCGGCCTTTGTCCATCGAAGGTCTGCACGTTCTGGTTCACAAATCCCACCCACGCGCCCAAGAGATGTTAGAGGCTGCAAACTCTGGCCTGCGGAACATCAAAGAAAACGGGGCTTATCAGCAAATTATCGACGCCCATATGTCGATCATTTGGGATGCGTTTTAAGGGGAGGATGATATGTTAAAGCGATTATTCGCAACACTCCTTCTGTTGGTGCCGGGAACGGTTTTTGCACAAGCGTGTGATGACCTGACCCACAAGGTCCAGCCTGGGGAAACCATTTTCACGATTGCCGAGAAATATTATGGATCCGCTGAACGGTGGTCCCTGATTTTCTATGGCAACCAACGCATCCTATCTGGTTCGGTTTTCGAAGTGGCTGTGGGCACAGATCTGAATGTTCCGTGTCTGCCGGGGCAGATTGTCCCAGACGCGCGTCCTTTGGAACAAGACAATGCTGAGATGAAGCTGGTCACCGGTTCAAATTATGCCCCATTCACCGACCGCGATTGGCCGGGGGAGGGCATGATTACAGAACTGGTCAACGCCGCAATGGAGGCGACCACCGATCCCGTCAGCTATTCCATCACGTGGGAAAATGATTGGTCCAAGCATCTGTTCCCGATGCTGGATTCCAAAAAGTTCGACATGGGCTTTCCTTGGTATCGGCCAAACTGTGATGAAACGCCGGACCATGATCGCTGTGCCAACTTCCATTTCAGCGATCCAATTGTTGAACTGCTGGGTCTTTTATTTGTGAAGAATGGCTCTGACTTTACGTTCGATCAGGACAGTGATGCCTTTGGCAAAACCCTGTGCCGTCCGGCCGGGTATTTTGTCTTTGACATCGACCG
>JBMZCY010000337.1:0-1892 GCA_049613825.1 Planktomarina sp. | reverse complement strand
TCACGAAATGCGCACGATTGCGCAGTACAGCCCTTTGCGCCCGGAATTTCGTCCCAACCTTCTATCGCAGTGCCCCCGGCAGGGCTTATCCTTGGAAAGATGTATACGACGGAAATGTTTGGAAGTTTGGAGAGATAAATTGCCCCACCATCTGTCGTTGGCAGGGCAATTTGTGGCAACCGCGCACCCGTCAATCGATCTACGACCTCTGATTGCGCATATGTCGTCATTAAAAGTCGACCTCGATCGCGATGCCTTTTTCGACAGCTGCATCTACAACACTTGCCGCGACGGCCAAATCTTGCAGACCAACACCTGTACCATCAAAAATGGTAATCTCATCATCAGATGTACGACCAGGGTGAGTTCCGTTGATGACTGCACCTAGTTGATGCACATCACCTTCGTTGATGAGGCCATCAGCAATCGCATGTTGCGCTTCGCCAATGCTTATCGATTGTGCAACTTCGTCCGTGAACACAGTCGCCTTGGCCAGCAACGCGGCCTCAACCTCTTGCTTCCCCTTCGTATCCGTTCCCATACACGCAATGTGCGTACCAGGGGACACATGATCGGCCATCAACGACGGTGAGAATGCTGACGTAATCGAAATGATAACGTCTGCATCGTGGCCCAGCTGATCAAGCTGCACACCTTCAAACGGCAGGCCAGCTTCTGTCGCAACTTTTTCAAGGTTCGGCAACATTTCTGGATGATAATTCCAGCCAATGACTTTTTCAAAGTCACCCTGTTCTAATGCGGCACGCAGTTGGAACGTGGCCTGATGCCCCGCACCGATCATGCCCATAACTTTTGCGTTTTTTGGGGCCAAATGCTTGATCGAAACCGATGATGCAGCGGCGGTGCGCAGTGCGGTTAAAAGATTACCGCCGACCATTGCCTTGACCATACCTGTGTCAGGATCAAACAAGAAAACAGTGGACTGGTGATTGATCAACCCACGTTTTTCCAAATTGTTTGGCCAGTACCCTCCGGCCTTCAGACCCAAGGTTAGGCCGGTTTTATCAAACCCGCCTTTAAAACCATAAAGCGCGTCCTCGTGGCCGATTGCTTCGCGGATCACTGGAAAGTTGTAAGCATCTTCTGCAGCCATCGCTGCAAAAACTTTTTCAACGGCATCAAACGATGCCTCACGGCTGACCAAATCTGCGATTACACGTTCAGGAACAATATACATTTCTTTGCCTTTCGGGAAAAATGGGGACCGGAAAAACCGGCCCCCAAATCAGACCCCATGCAGGAGGGAGGAAGGGACTCCACCTTCGCAGGTCTGAAAGGGTTTAATCGGGTTGAGTTAGTATGCTTTTCCGCGTGCTGACACGGGCCAAACAGTTTCGACTTTGCCATTACGCACACCGACGTACCAGTCATGCACATTACAGGTTGGATCACAGTGTCCAGGCACCAAGCGCAATTTGTCGTTCACCTTCAGAACGCCATCAGGATCGCCAACCACACCATGTTCGTCCGAACATTTCAGGTATTCCACATCGTCGCGCCCATAAACGAATGGCAGACCAGAATCGACGGATTGCGCTTTCAAACCCGCATCCACGATGGCTTTGTCAGCCTTAGAATGGCTCATCACCGTGGTCAAAAGGAACAATGAATTTTCCCATTCACCATCATCGATGCGTTTGCCGTTCTCGTCCAAGATACGACCATAGTCAGCGTCCATAAATGCATATGATCCACACTGAAGTTCGTTATAAACGTTTGATGCACTTTCGAAGTAGTAGGAGCCTGTGCCGCCGCCGCCAACGATGTCACACTCCAAGCCTTCTGCCTTAAGCATTTCAACAGTGTCTTCAACCATCTTGATTGCTATGCCTGTTTTTTCTGCACGTGCATCGTAGTCCTGCATGTGCTGC
>JBMZCY010000336.1:0-1906 GCA_049613825.1 Planktomarina sp. | reverse complement strand
TGAGATCCGCACTTTAGATTTATTGGGGTTTTAAAGGTCGTATGCCTGCCCCAATTTACGGGGCAGGCATACTTGGGGATGGTTCAGAACCGCCAGTAACGACGAGGGCCAGTATAGTCAGTGTTACCTCACCCCATTGGACGAGGATAAGGGGGCGTTTAATTACGCAACACTGGCTTTCGAAATATCCATCTCGACGGTCCTGATTTGTAATGTGCAGCCTAACTACCAATCCGCAACCGTGGCTGCTTCACCCGTTTGGGGTAAATAGTTAAATAGCTGTTAACTTTCTTTGTAAGCGCTGTGCATCAAAGCGCCACTGGCGGAATCAAAACCAGTTTTCCCGTATGGGTTTTCGACAAAAAGTCCGTTTGTGCCTTGGCAATATCAAACAGCGGATATGCCTTTGCGACGACTGGCCTGATTTCCCCAGCTTCGAT
Organism: Planktomarina sp.; assembly: GCA_049613825.1. Lineage (GTDB taxonomy): Bacteria > Pseudomonadota > Alphaproteobacteria > Rhodobacterales > Rhodobacteraceae > Planktomarina. The sequence goes on along the minus strand of JBMZCY010000336.1, from coordinate 1,466 downwards.
ATATTTCACCAAATTTTCAAACACGATGTCATCTTGGAAGGTACAGCCGAACAGGGTTAGGTCTTTCAAGTACAGCGTGCGGATATCAATCTCGCAAATTGGTCCGCCAATGGCCCCAGAAGTGGCATACTTCCCGCCTGTACGTAGAACCTCCAACAGCGCAGGAAAACCATCCCCTGCGACCAGATCGATGACCACATCAACGCAAGACATACCTAATTCAGCCACCAAATCTGCATTCCGATCCACAACACGGTCCGCACCTAATGCCAGCACATCGTCGCCCTTCGCAGCACCACACACCGCCGTCACATGCGCCCCCCGCCGTTTGGCAAGTTGTACGGCAGCCGAACCAACACCACCGGATGCACCAGTGATCAGAACACGTTCCGCGCCAACGCCCGCGCGGTGCAACATGTTTTCAGCAGTGGAATACGCACAAGGGATGGACGCCAGTTCAGCGTCGGACCAATCACAGTCGACTTTATAAGCCTCGACCGCGTGGATTTTGTTGAATTGTGCAAAGCCACCGTCACATTCGGACCCCATGGTCCAACATTCAAACGGACGGAAATCGGCACCGGCCCGCATCATTGTACGAACGATCACCCGTTCCCCGATCCGCGCAGGATCAACGTCTTCACCAACGGCCACGATGTATCCACATATATCTGCACCTTGGATTCGCGGCAGTTGTAAGGGCGTTCCTGACCAAGCCGCATCATCGTCATCGGCGCCGTCAAACCCGCCTGCCCCGCCATCGTTCGTAGCGGTCGTGACAGATTTGGAATACCACCCAACCCGCGTATTGATATCCGTGTTGTTCATACCGGATGCTGTGACGTTGATCAGAACTTCGCCTCTGCCAGCGACGGGTACTGGAATGTCGGTGCGATAGTCCAACATTTCAATCCCACCGTGTCCGGTTAGGTAAACGCCTGTCATAGTGGTGGGGATCGTCATGTCGAACGCCTTTGTCAGTTGCCACAATGCTAGACAGACGAATTAGCATCGTCCGTTCCTTTCCCGCCAAAACACCGCCAATCTGCGGCGAATCTTTTTCGCGTTGCCAACATCGCTAACATATCCTAACCAAGACGTACCTCGGGGTGCATAGGAAACTTTGCTGAGATGCCAATATGGCGGACCCGTTGAACCTGAACCGGCTAACACCGGCGGAGGGAAGGGCACCAAGTTTTGATGTATCCTGACCATCCGTCGCATTGGAGGATACTATGAAATATCACCTGATTGCTGCGGGACTTTTGTGTGCAACTTCGGCCTATGCCGAAGACAAACCACAACTGACCGTTTACACTTACGACAGCTTCGTTTCCGACTGGGGCCCTGGCCCTGCGGTAGAAGCGGCGTTTGAAGCAGAATGCGCTTGCGACCTGAATTTGGTCGGCGTCGAAGATGGCGCTGCATTGCTGTCGCGGCTTCGGCTGGAAGGCAGCAACACTGAT
>JBMZCY010000335.1:0-1908 GCA_049613825.1 Planktomarina sp. | reverse complement strand
CTGAATCTGTTGATCCAACCTATTTGGCCCAGACGGCAATTTACGCCCGTCAACATGGGTACATGAAGGATATGCCAGCCGTTCTTTTGGCGGTTTTGGCGCGGCGTGAACCTATCCTGTTCCGGGCGGCCTTTGGCCGTGTTGTGGACAATGGCAAGATGTTGCGGAACTTTGTGCAAGTGATGCGTTCGGGTCAAACGGGCCGGAAATCTTTGGGGTCTGCCCCAAAGGCGATGGTGCAAAACTGGTTGAACACAGCCAGCGACCGGGCGTTGTTGCAAGCCAACATCGGTAACGCACCTTCGTTGGGCGATGTGATCAAAATGGTCCACCCAAAGCCTGCATCGGCTGAACGTGAAGCGTTGTTTGCTTGGATTGTTGGGCGTCCGTGTGATGTTGATCTGTTGCCACAAGCCGTGCGTGATTGGATGGCATTCAAAGAAACAGGCAAAGGCCAAGTGCCCGATGTCCCGTTTCAGATGCTGACCCAATTGCCGCTGTCTGCCCATAACTGGGCGATGTTGGCGCGGAATGGATCATGGCAAATGGTCCGCCAGAACCTGAATACGTTTTTGCGCCATGGCGTCTTTAACGTGACCAAAAATGTGGATCATGTGGCAGCTTTACTGCGCGATCCTGTGGCAATCGCTAAAGCGCGTGCGTTCCCCTATCAATTGATGGTGGCCGCACAACATGCTGACGCGGATATGCCAGCAGAAATTGTGGATGCGCTGCACGACGCGATGGAAATCGCAGTCAGCAATGTCCCGAAATCTGCAGGTCAGGTTGTGGTGTGTCCCGATGTGTCGGGGTCCATGGGTGGTCCGGTGACGGGTAACCGTCCAGGGGCATCGTCCAAGGTGCGCCACGTGGATGTTGCGGCCCTGGTTGCGGCAGCGTTCATGCGGGTGAACCGCGGGTGTACGGTTTTGCCGTTTGATTTCGACGTGCGCAGCATCAAGCTGCAACCGCGGGATACGGTGTTGACCAATGCAGAACGCCTTGCAGCAATGTGGGGTGGTGGGACAAATTGTTCTGCACCGCTGCGTTGGTTGAACGTGAAAGGCCGCACACCTGATTTGGTGGTGATTGTGTCGGACAACGAATCCTGGGTGGATGCCCGCAAAGGGGGTCGTGGAACGGCAATGATGCAAGAATGGGAAGCGATCAAACGTCGCAACCCACAGGCCAAATTGGTCTGCATCGACATCGCGCCATATGGGACAACCCAGGCGGTGACACGCGATGACATTTTGAATGTCGGCGGGTTTTCGGACGCGGTATTCAAACAGATCGCAGCATTTGCTGGCGGTCGCACTGGCCCAGATCACTGGGTGGGTGAGATCGAAAAGATCGAAGTATAACAAGAGGTCAGGCGGAATGCCTGTCGGACTACATGGCTTGCGTAAGGGGTGAAACCCTTCCAGGAAAACGTCTGACAACAACTCGTCCGCCTGCCCCAAATGAAACAGATGCGTTTACCGCTGACAGGATTTAAACCATCCCGTTTGCCGTAATCGAAAAAGAAAAGAAGGAGAATACCGGGCAGATGCCTGCGGAATTACATCGGATAGAGCACTGGCATTGGTTGCCAGAGGTCGCGTGTTCGACCCACGCCCCGCATATGCGGGTAGCTCAGAAAAACGATTTCGCAAACACCTTGTTGCCCGAACCTTATCAGAAATATCAGTGGGTGAATGCCTGCGGAACTACATCACAACCTGGTCGTGGGTTCGAATCCCACTCTTACAAACGTAAGATAGTTCAGTCTGGTTAGAACAATAGATTCAATTGTAGGTTCGAATCCTACCAAGACCAATGGTCTTGTGGCGAAATGGTAGACGCGCAACACTTTAATGTTGGTTAAATTAAAAGAGATGGAATATGTTGAGAAAATCGCAGATAAAA
>JBMZCY010000334.1:0-1914 GCA_049613825.1 Planktomarina sp. | reverse complement strand
CTTTTTTGTCTTGTACATAGCCTCGAAGCAGCTAAAATTCGTGCATGGCGATGACACACGAATTCTATTACTCCACAACCGCCGAAAACTCTGATTTCCGGTACGATCTTGTCGACAGAGCCAATCCTGACGCCGTATGTTCAGATTTCTTGCTGCACTATTTTTCAGACTTCTTCGGGTGGATTACATGCCACAATCCTGCACGTGATATGGAACCGCATCAGGGTCTGAATAGTTGTGGCGTTTCGGTCCTTTTGTTCGACGCTGCGGCGCAATTGGATAACATTTTGGCAGCATTAATTATGTTGTTGGAACATGCACCTGAACATCTTGTTCTGACTGGTGAGTTCACTTGGCCAGACGGCGACACGGTGGACGACGGGTACTATGAGAAAAGAGTGGTCGATCCGGTGGAAGCCTTAAATTGCCTGACGGACCTGCGTCACCTGTGCACAAAAGTTGCATTAAATGGCGAAGCCTTCATAATTCACCACGGCCTTTGAAAAGGTCTTTATTCCCCAAAACTTTCCGCGCGATACGTCCACACACGCACCGTGTCTGACCAATGATCCGTTGGCAGTCCGGCTTTGCGCATCAAGCCATCGGCAAAATCTTTCGGTGTTTTCAGGCTGTCCCACACCATTGGCAAAAACGTCCCGCGTTTGCCTTGGTCTTCGATGATGGCCCCTGTTTGTTCGGGGATCAGAATTTGTTCCAGCATTGCACGACTGGTCACACTCACCGGGGTGGGCTTGGTTAGGATGGCGATCTTGCAGTGCAATGCCTCCAGTTCCTTTGGGTCGGTCAGCGCGGGAAAACGCGGGTCCTTGGTGGCGGCTTTGATCGCATTGTTCACGATATCTTCGATCAAGGGCGCGTGAGGGGACAGCGATCCGATGCAGCCCCGCAAACGACCTTGGTGGGTCCATGTCACGAAACTGGCCATAGTGGATTGTAACGGTGGGCGGAAGCTGTCGGTGTTAATGGTCGGCATGCGTTTCTTGGTCAAAAATGACTTGGTCGCAGCGCGGGCGATTTTCAGCATTTCGGCCCTGTAGGATTGGCCAAACATATCTGCATCCGTTGGATACAATGCCCACGCACCATAGCCCACAACACGGGTTTCGTCCCCTGTCACCGGACTGCTGTCCCCCATCCCTAACCGCACAGAGCGCAAGCCGCTGCCCGTTCGGGATGCAAGAAAGCCTGTCAAAGGCGACCAGCCGCAGGCGTGGGTGCCGTTCAGTTTTGCAATCTGTGCCGTTTCGATCATTTTGGCGGTGGCAAGGTCCAGCTTCTTAGCATCCTCCAAAGTATGAAAATGCGACAGGTCTGTTGAAATCACAAACAAGGTCCCATCGCCCGCCAACGCGTCCACCACACGGGCCACATCGGCCACGGAAGACCGCCCTACCACGATAGGCACAATCTTTGCATCCCGATGATACCGCGCAATGAACGGCAGTTGGGTTTCGATGCCATGTTCGTTGTCATGGGCCGCATCTTCGACCCGGATCAGACGTCGATCCAGCAGATCATTGCGCAGCAAACGATCCACGTTCACGCGACCATTAGGCACTTGCATTTGGTTCCACGATGGCATCGCCAGCCCGTCAAACGCATACCGATGACTGGGCGACAGGATCACGATCCGATCATAGCTGTGCCCCTGCACCGCCGCAAACGCTTGCCCCGCCAAAGCCCCCGAAAAACGATACCCCGCATGGGGGCTGATGATCGCAGAAGGGCGCGCATCCGATACCCCTGCCCCAATTTTTCCACCTTGCACCAGCAACCGGACCTGACGGTTCAGTGGAATGGGTTGGTCAGTGAAAAACGATCCGGCAAAATGGGCGGTCTGGGGCGACATAGGACACCTTATTTGTTAGTCTGTCCCTAACACATTGCACGTAA
>JBMZCY010000333.1:0-1917 GCA_049613825.1 Planktomarina sp. | reverse complement strand
CAACAACACGGTCGGCCATTTGCGCCACAACGGCCATGTCATGGGTGATGAACATGACGGCGGTGCCAGTTTCGTTTTTCAAGCGGTTAATCAGAGAAAGGATTTCGGCCTGAATGGTCACATCAAGCGCGGTTGTCGGTTCATCGGCAATCAGAAGATCCGGCTCTGACATAAGGGCCATCGCAATCGCGATACGCTGGCGCATGCCGCCTGAAAATTCATGTGGATACTGTTTCAGCCGAGCTTGTGGATCAGGGATACCAACCGCTGCCAACATCTTCTCTGCCGTTTTCAATTTCTGCGCTTTTGTCGTCTTTGAGCGGTGCTGAATATCCATCAACTGTCGTCCAATGGACAAGACAGGATTATGGGTCTGCATCGGATCCTGAAATACAATCGAAATTTCAGCACCACGCAGATCACGCATCTGCCGTTCGGTCATGGCCAGGATGTCATCGCCGTTGAAACGCACTTCACCCTGACGAAATCGCGTATTGGGTGCGGTAAGGCGTAGGATGGAAGAAATCAATGTCGACTTCCCGCATCCACTTTCTCCAACGATCCCGACGATTTCGCCTTTTTGCACGTCAAAACTGATGTCGCGCAGGGCTTTCAGATCACCACGTTCGGTTTCATAATCAACGCTAAGATTGTCGATTTCTAATAATGTATCGCTCATCTGTTTTTCCTCAGCTTTGGATCAACCACGTCACGCAAACTTTCCCCAAGAAACGTAAAGCCAAGGGTGGCGAGGATAATTGGCAATCCGCCACCGACCACAAGCCAGGGGGTTTGACGGATCAGCGCGTACCCATCTTTAAGCAATGCGCCCCAGCTGGGTGTCGGAGGCTTCACACCAAGGCCCAGAAAGGACAGCCCTGCTTCAAGGGCGATCACGGTGGGCACATCCATTGCGGCAAGCACCCCAAGCACACCGATGATGTTGGGCAACATATGCACCCCAAGGATGCGCACCATACTGGCCCCCATCGCACGTTCCGCCAGGATGAATTCACTATTGCGCAAGGTCAGGGTTTGCGTGCGTGCCACCCGCCCATAGGTCGGAATGGACGTGGCCATCACCACCAGAACAACCGTCTGCAGGCTTGGTCCGACCAAGGCGACGACAGCCAAAGCAAACATCACTGTTGGGAAGGATCGCAGTGTGTCAAAGAACAACATCAACAGGTTATCCAACCACTTTGGGCCGTAACCCGCGACCATGCCCAATGTCAGCCCAATCGCCATGGCACCAAAAACCGCAGGCAATGCAACTTTCAGGGCAACTTGTCCCCCCATGATCACACGCGAAAGCGTGTCACGCCCAAGGTTGTCGGTACCAAGCCAGTGTGACCAGGACGGGCCTTGCATACGATCAGGGATATTCATTCCAATCGGATCATAGGGAACAATCCAAGCGGCGAAGATAGCACTGACGACAATGGTGCCCACAATGATCAGGCCAATCAGACCAAGGGGGTCTTTTGCGACGCCACGCAGGATTATACTAAGTTCGGAACGGGATTTTGACATGGTTTTCGTTCCTTATTTCGCGTTACGTGCGCGGGGATCAAGAAGAGCGTTCAGTAGATCTGCAATGGCTGTTGAAAGCACAAACAATCCGGTTGAGACCAGAACAGTCCCCATCACAACGGGATAGTTTCGGGTCGTGATGCTATCGATCACAAGCTTACCAATCCCAGGGCGTGCAAAGACGATTTCAGTGAAAACTGCGGAACTTAGCAGAAATCCCATGCCGACACCGATCACGGTCACAACGGGCAGGATCGCGATGCGCAGGGCATAACTCATGATGATGCGACGTTCAGAGATGCCAAAGGCACGTGCTGTTCGGATATGACCTTCGCCCAGAACTTCGAGCATTGATGCGCGCACCAGTCGGGCGATATAGCCAAC
>JBMZCY010000332.1:0-1926 GCA_049613825.1 Planktomarina sp. | reverse complement strand
TTTGCCAACAAAGCGGCTGACGCATGGCATAATTTTTCTGTCGCGTTCATCGTCTTCCAACCAGTGATCCCGGTGGATGAATTCCCCATCGTGGGACACAACATTGGTTTCACATTGCCCACAGGCCCCACCCCGGCACAGGAAGGGGGCTTCAACCCCGGCGCGTTCGATGGCTTCCAGCAAGCTTTCGTTTTCGCCGACGGTGATTGTTTTGTCTGATTTGCACAGGCGCACTTCAAAAGGCTTGCCCGGTTGTGGGGCAGTAAATTCTTCGGAATGCACATTTTCATCCGGCCAACCCGCCGCAGATGCAGTTGCATGCACCCAATCGATCATACCCTTTGGACCACACACATAAGCGTTGGTGCCCAATGGCTGCCCGTCCAGTAAACCTTCAAGGTCAATCGCTTGGTTCTGGTCATCCACATAAATGTGGACCTTGTTGGGGTACTTGTAGGTCAGCACATCAACATAACTGCCCAAAGCTTCGCTTCGCACCGAATAATGCAATTCCCAATTGCCGTTGGACCGTTCCAACTGCGCAATCATAGCCAGGAATGGCGTGATCCCGATGCCACCGGCCAAAAACACATGCTTTTTCGCCCGCAAATCAAGGCTGAACAGGTTCACCGGATAGGTGATCTGCATCGCGTCCCCAACGCTGACGTTTTGGTGCATAAACAGCGACCCACCCCGGCCTGCATCATCACGCCGAACTGATATCGCATAAGTCGAACTGTCAGCCGGATCTGACATTAGTGAATAGGGGTTCAACCGCGTGCGGTCGGTGTCTTTCATTTCAACAACCGTATGCGCGCCTGCGGAAAACGGCGGGAAACCTGCGCCATCTGTCCGCTGAAATTCAAATCGTGTGACCAATTCGTTCAAAGGGACCACGGCACTGACGGTAACGTCGATCTTTTCGGCACCTGGTTTGGCTTTTTGGGGGGCTGCGCTCATGAATACAACTCCACTGGTTCAGGCACATTGCCTGGGTCTTCGGCATCAATGCAGACGCCTTGATAAGCCGCCAATCGGCGCGAATAATGATCGCGGACAAAAAGGTTCAGATCACAATGGCCGCAAACAAACGGATCGGTGATCACGTCTTCGGTGATGCCTTTGCAATGCACACATTGCATGCGCCGGGCGACGGATCCGCGGTGTTCGGTCTGAATGGCAGTGTGCGGAATACCCGCCTGCATACATTCGTTTTGCGCCTGCCCCATCAGGCCTTCGGTGCCTGTCAGATAGACTTGCGTACCCATATGGGCGTCCTGCAAAACCCGCTGAATACGGCTGACAGCCGCAGCATAGCTTGGACCTTCGTAATATTGTGCGGGGTTCAATGCGGACAGTTTTGGCCCAAAATCTGTCCCGCGCGGGATAAAGATGATGTGTGATTTGACCATCAAGCCGGCGTCTTGTGCAGCCAGTTCCAAAATCGCTTCTGCCCCTTCGGCATCTGCAATCATCAGATGATATTTGCCTGGGCGCGGCGCCAAGGTGCCATAAACCGGGCGGCTTAGAATGCTCTCCGGAAATTGAAATTTCGACATCGCGAACAGGTCCTTTTGGTCAGGGCAAGCGATAAAAGGGGGCATCGCTGCCCCCTAAGTGTTTACATCAACCCTTGGCAGAGCGGATGGATTTATCTTGGTCGTAGAATGGCATTTCTTCAGCCGTTGCGGCCAATTCAGTGCCATCTGGCTGCACCACAGTCAGGACAGTCCCGGCTTTGGCAACAGATGGGTCCAAGCGGGCAATTGCTACGGAATAGCCGTTCAATTCGGACGACAAACCATAAGTAATGACGCCCACATCTTTGCCGTCATGCATAACCCGGGCAAACATTTCCATCTGGTCCATGCTGCCTGACAGTTTGACACCAAAGATTTTGAACCGTTCTTTGCCTTCAGCAGAATA
>JBMZCY010000331.1:0-1935 GCA_049613825.1 Planktomarina sp. | reverse complement strand
ACGCTTTGATCAGATCACCAACCAGCGTTTCCAGCTTTGCACGGGTCAGTTTGACGACCATGTGCAATGGCGTGCCAGTTTTGGCATCCATGCTGATAAACGGCTGGTTAATCTCGGTCTGGTTGGCGGAAGACAGTTCGATCTTCGCTTTTTCTGCCGCTTCTTTCAGACGCTGCAGGGCCATCTTGTCTTTGGTCAGATCGACGCCGTTTTCTTTTTTGAACTCACCGGCAAGGTAGTTCACGATGCGCATGTCGAAGTCTTCACCGCCAAGGAATGTGTCCCCGTTGGTGGATTTTACTTCAAATAGGCCATCGTCGATTTCCAGAACAGTTACGTCAAATGTACCGCCGCCAAGGTCATAGACCGCGATGGTCTGTGTTTCTTCTTTGTCCAAGCCGTAGGCCAACGCAGCCGCAGTTGGCTCGTTGATGATCCGCAGAACTTCCAGACCGGCAATTTTACCTGCATCTTTGGTTGCTTGTCGCTGCGCGTCGTTAAAGTACGCAGGCACAGTGATAACTGCCTGGTCTACGTCTTCGCCCAAATAGGACTCAGCAGTTTCTTTCATCTTTTGCAGTATGAAGGCCGAGATTTGGGAGGGGCTGAATTTGTCACCCTGTGCTTCGACCCAAGCATCGCCGTTGCCGCCATTGATGACGTTGAACGGCAGGTTTTTCAGATCTTTCTTCAGGTGTTCATCGTCATACCGACGACCGATCAGGCGCTTTACGCCGAACACTGTGTTATCGGGGTTTGTGACGGCCTGACGTTTTGCAGGCTGGCCGACCAGACGTTCATCGTCTGTGAACGCAACGATAGACGGCGTGGTGCGCGCGCCTTCTGCGTTTTCAATCACACGTGGCTGCGAACCATCCATGATGGCTACGCAAGAGTTTGTTGTACCAAGGTCAATTCCAATGACTTTACCCATGGGTGCATCCCTTTCTTTGGCGATGTCTAAGACGGTGGCCCATTGTGGCACCATCGTCCAAATTGGTTAACAGCAGCTTTTCAAAAGACTGCCTTGCTCAGCGCGCTATATAGGTGTGCTGATAGGGGCCTGCAAGCGGTGGGAGGGATGGAAGCGTGCAAAAAACTGATTCAATCCAAAGCGGTGGGCGAAAACCCAGTCGGATCACACGGGGTGTCGCATTTTATGATGAATTTCTGGCGGCAGATGCGCAGCGCGATGTGGTCGCAGCTTTGCGTGATGTGGCACGCGCTGCACCCATGTTTTCGCCAGATACGCCTTACGGAAAACCGATGTCAGTTCGCCTGACGGCAGCGGGTCAGTTTGGATGGTATTCAGATCGCACGGGATATCGGTATGTGCCGCAGCATCCGAACGGATTTGCGTGGCCGGATATTCCTGAAACAATCTTAGATGTTTGGCGTGCTGTTGCGCCGGATGCGCCGCAGCCAGAATGTTGTTTGGTGAATTACTATCGCGAAGGCGCGAAAATGGGATTGCATCAAGATAGGGATGAGGCGGATTTCAGATGGCCTGTTGTGTCGATTTCCCTTGGCGATGATGCACTGTTTCGGATTGGGAATGTCACCAAGGGTGGATCAACAGTTTCTGAATGGCTGCGGTCCGGGGATGTGTGTGTGATGGGCGGTGATGCGCGGCTGGTGTATCACGGAATTGACAGGATCAAATTTGGTACTTCACCGCTGCTGACCCAAGGTGGACGTATTAACCTGACGTTGCGCGTCGTGACTTAGTTCAGGCTGCAACAGCCCGACAGCATCTGGGTTCCTGGTCCACGTCCGTTCAGCAAATCAATAGAATACCCGTATTCGCGGTCAGACATTCCGTCATTGCAAGACCTTTGCTGGATCAAGCCAGTTAGATTGCCGGCCCCAAAACCCAAACGTCCAACGCGGGACATGGATGTCGTCCGCCAAAGGTGTGAATGTTTGGTTTCCAAC
>JBMZCY010000330.1:0-1944 GCA_049613825.1 Planktomarina sp. | reverse complement strand
ACAGCATGGCTTTACCACCCGGATTCCTTGATGAACTGCGCAACCGCACCTCGATCTCTCAGGTCGTGGGGCGCAAGGTGATGTGGGACACGCGCAAGTCGAATCAAGCCAAAGGTGACATGTGGGCGCCGTGTCCGTTTCATCAGGAAAAATCTGCCAGCTTTCACGTCGATGACCGCAAGGGATATTATTACTGCTTTGGCTGCCACGCCAAAGGCGATGCGCTGGGATTCATCAAAGAGACCGAGAATGTGTCGTTCATGGAGGCCGTGGAGATTATGGCCCGTGAAGCAGGCATGACCATGCCCGCCCGTGATCCCAAGGCACAGGAAAAGGCAGATCGCAGGACTCAGCTGGCCGAGGTGATGGATATTGCTTGCCGCTTTTTCCGTATGCAGTTGAAGACAGGTGCGGGTGCTGAAGCGCGGGATTATCTGAGCGGGCGTGGATTGGATGATGCCGCATTGGATCGTTGGGAAATCGGGTTTGCGCCAGACGGATGGCAGAACCTGTGGGACCATCTGACGAATAAGAACATCGCTGAAGATCTGATCATGGGTGCGGGACTGGCAAAGCCGTCGACCAAAGGTGGGCGGTCTTATGATACGTTCCGAAACCGCATCATATTCCCCATCCGTGATCCGCGTGGGCGGTGCATTGCGTTTGGCGGTCGGGCGATGGATCCGAATGACAATGCGAAATACCTGAACTCACCTGAAACGGAATTGTTCGACAAAGGCCGCAGCCTTTACAACCACGGTCCAGCTAGGGAGGCGGCTGGCAAAGGCCAACCTTTGATCGTGGCCGAAGGGTACATGGACGTGATTGCATTGTCCGAGGCGGGGTTTCAGGCTGCAGTGGCACCGCTTGGAACGGCGGTTACCGAGACTCAGGCGCAGCTGTTGTGGCGCATTACAGATGAGCCGATCATTGCACTTGATGGTGATACGGCGGGTCTGCGGGCGGCGCATCGTGTGATTGATCTGGCTTTGCCGATGCTGCAAGCAGGCAAATCCATGCGCTTTGCTTTGATGCCCGATGGTCAGGACCCTGATGATCTGTTGAAGACGGGCGGACCTTCTGCGGTGCAAGATCGCTTGGATGCCGCAATGCCCATGGTGGACCTGTTGTGGAAACGTGAAACCGAAGGCAAAGATTTCGATAGCCCCGAACGCAAGGCGGCGTTGGACAAAGTGCTGCGCGATCATCTGAAACGCATCGTCGATCCAAACCTGCGGTCCCACTACGGGCAGGCGATCAAGGATTTGCGGTGGAACTTGTTCCGGCCATCGCCCAAGCAAAAGGGCTGGGGGCCGAAGATGGTCGTCGCGGGCAGCCCGATGACTGGCACCAAAACATCAGCCCTGAACCAAGGTCAGGCCGAGGTATTGCGCGAAGGCGTCGTACTGGCATCGATCCTGCACACACCGGATGCGCTGGCGGACATTGCATATATGTTAGAAGACATGCGGTTCTCAGACCAATTGAACGATATGATGCGCGGGTTCTTTGCCAGTTATATAGGCACACCCGAAGATTTGTGGGACGCTACGGCGACGGGATTTGGCGAAGCTGCACTGCACAACCTGATGGTTCTGCCCCATGTGAAAATCGCCCCGTCTGTCCGGCGGGCAGGTGAATTGGGATTTGTTTCAAATTGTCTTGTTCATGAATTGAAACAAATTGCTGCCCCGCAGGCCCACGCCCTTGAAATGACCGATGGCGAACGCGATATCGAGGGATCTGTGGACGAAGCGCTGACCTACCGGATCAGTCAATCAGCACAATCGGTGGCCGAGGCGTTGAAGGGGCCCGCGGAAGATACAGATGAATATGATACCGCACCCAACGGGGCGAAGATTAAGTTGAACGAACGCAGCGCGCTTGATGATTTGCTGAATGGAATCGTCGGGTCAATGTCGGATAAAAAGTAGTACTTGGCGC
>JBMZCY010000329.1:0-1945 GCA_049613825.1 Planktomarina sp. | reverse complement strand
GGCGGTGGCCCCCACGGGTTTTCGTTAGAAGACAGTTTCAGAATATCGCTCACCCCATCCACATGAGACGCGCCGCCCACGTATAGCGCGATATCCATAATGCCGGGCTGGGGGGTGGGTGCAGTCATTGTGAAAACTCCGATATCTTAAACATGTTTAACGGCAGGTTGCAGGCGGTGCTAGGGGCCAAGGGACGTCAACGTCCCTTTCCCCACAGCACACGACAACAAAAAAGGCCGCAACAGTTTCCCGTCGCGGCCCCAAATCCAAATTGTGGATCGAATTAGTTCTGTGCGTAATATTCGATAACCAGGTTCGGCTCCATGATTACCGGATATGGTACATCAGACAGGCCCGGGGTACGAACGTAGCTGGCGGTCATTTTGGAATGATCACAGTCCAGATAGTCAGGAACGTCACGTTCAGCCAAACCAACAGCTTCCAGCACACATGCCAATTGCTTGGACTTGTCGCGGATCGCAATCACGTCGCCTTCTTTCACACGGTAGGAAGGGATATTTACCTTCTTGCCGTTCACTGTGACGTGGCCGTGGTTTACGAACTGACGTGCAGCAAAGACTGTTGCTACAAATTTCGCGCGGTACACAACTGCGTCCAGACGGCGTTCCAGCAGACCGATCAGGTTTTCACCTGTGTCGCCTTTGATGCGTGTCGCGTCAGCATAGATGCGCTTGAATTGCTTTTCTGTCAGGTCGCCGTAGTAGCCTTTCAGTTTTTGCTTGGCACGCAACTGCAGACCAAAGTCGGACAGTTTGCCTTTACGGCGCTGACCGTGCTGGCCGGGGCCATATTCACGGCGGTTTACTGGCGACTTTGGACGGCCCCAGATGTTTTCACCCATGCGGCGGTCAATTTTGTATTTGGCAGCGGTACGTTTTGTCACCGGCTGATCTCCTCTAGCTATAATTGCCTCATCAACTGATCCAAAATCGAAATCTCGGGTCGATAAGCGCGTTACCGAGGGCGTTGTCCTCTCCATGCGTTTTCACACACGACGACAGGGTTCCCCTTGCGGGGTCCACCAACACCAACAGACGCGCGTATAAACGTGCAGATCGGGGTGTCAACGCTTTAGTTTTGGGGTGTTCGCCACTTTAGTTGGCATGCCTTAAAAGTGCGGCCTCAGATGTAGACAGGCTGCGCAACGCCTCATCCCCATAGCTGTCTTCATTCCATTCCAGATTCGGAAACAACTTAAATAATTCCTGCCGCTGTTTGTCTTCCAATTCCAGCATATCCAACTGGCTTGGGTGACAGCTTTCAGTCATCACACCATTTGTATACAACACTTCATGGCGGTCGAGCAAAATGTGGTGATACATCACTTCTTGCGTGCGTGGCTCGGGATAGATGCTGCGTCCGTTGATCAGATCTTTGGCCGCAACCAGCACCTCTTTTGTATTGAACAGATCCAATGCCACCTGATCGCGCACAACAACGCGTTGATAGGGGGCAACCAGTAAATCTTGCAACGGTGTTTCGGCCCCCAGTGATCCTGCTTTTATCCGGATCGGACGCATCTGAGGCATCACGTGCAACCGTGCACCTGAAATCCTGCGGTGACCAATCCACCGTATAGGCTGGGGGCCATTGTGTTTGGTGATGACCGTGTCATTCGGGCGTAAATCCGCAGCAGACTTTAACCCGTTTGGTGTCGTGATCATCGCCGTGCCCGTAAAGCAGATAATGCCCCCGGACCGGGGTGTCTTGGCTTGGGGTTCTGAAACAGAATCGGGGACTTTACGATCGACCACCCACAGTTCGCCATCAACCGGCGGCAGTTCGTCGACAAACATAGCCAACGGTAAACCGTCCGGCGTTTCAGATGAAGGCTCTGGCCCGCGCAGATATTCCCAAAACCGAGGATGCAGAAATGCTGAAAGAAATTGCAAAGGCGCTTGGCCTTTCTGAAGACGCCACAAAA
>JBMZCY010000328.1:0-1951 GCA_049613825.1 Planktomarina sp. | reverse complement strand
GTTGCCACAACCGACTCCAAAGTTGCCTCTTGCGCGGCAACGGGGGCTGCCAGTGCGATGGCCAGTGCGGAAACACGGAAAATTGGGTGTGAAAATACCATTGTTTTGTCCTTTCGGGGGCAGCGGTCTGGCCGTGCCGTTGACAGTTTATGACCGGACCCATACATCGCTAACTGGTCCCGAGGGGGCCCATCTTGATCCCGGGGCGACACCCATCTTTCTTAGGTCGCCAATCTGGAACGGGCAAGCAGGAACCCTCACACATTTTGGTCAACCAAAGCGGAGCGTGCATGTTGGGTTTAGGAACAATTGCCAAGAAAATTTTTGGCACACCTAATGATCGTAAGGTCAAGGCAACCCGTCCTTTGGTGGACAAGATCAACGCGTTGGAGGCAGAGTTTGAAGCCCTGTCCGACGCAGGCCTGATCGAAAAAACGGCAGAGCTGAAAGCAAGGGCCGTCAATGGCGAATCCCTTGATGATCTTCTGCCGGAAGCTTTTGCAAACTGCCGTGAAGGCGCAAAGCGTGCCCTTGGTTTGCGGGCGTTTGATGTGCAGCTGATGGGCGGGATTTTCCTGCATCAGGGCAATATCTCGGAAATGAAAACCGGTGAAGGTAAGACACTGGTTGCGACTTTCCCTGCGTATCTGAACGCGCTGACCGGCAAAGGCGTTCACGTTGTGACCGTGAACGATTACTTGGCCAAACGTGATGCCGAATGGATGGCGAACGTCTTTACCGCTTTGGGCATGACCACCGGTGTTGTGTATCCAAACCAAGCCGAAGACGAAAAGCACGCCGCCTATGGCTGTGACGTGACCTATGCCACGAACAATGAACTTGGCTTCGATTACCTGCGCGACAACATGAAGTCCGAACTGTCCCAGATGAACCAGCTGCACCACAATTTTGCGATTGTGGATGAGGTTGATTCGATCCTGATCGACGAAGCACGGACGCCGCTGATTATCTCTGGCCCTGCCGAAGATCGGTCCGAACTGTATACCGTGATTGATGCCTTGATCCCTGAAGTGGAAGACATCCACTTTACGTTGGACGAAAAGCAACGCAGCGCGACCTTCAGTGATGAAGGCAACGAATGGATGGAAGAAGTGCTGTCCGCCCGTGGCATTCTGCCCGAAGGTCAGTCTTTGTATGATCCTGAAAGCACCACAATCGTGCATCACGTGAACCAAGGTTTGCGGGCGCATAAGCTGTTTACACGCGACAAAGATTACATCGTGCGCGATGGTGAAGTTGTTCTTATCGACGAATTTACGGGCCGGATGATGTCGGGTCGTCGCCTGTCGGACGGTCTGCACCAAGCGATTGAAGCGAAAGAAGGTTGCGACATTCAGCCAGAAAACGTCACGCTGGCTTCTGTTACGTTCCAGAACTATTTCCGCCTGTATGACAAACTGTCCGGCATGACAGGGACCGCCCTGACCGAAGCCGACGAATTTGATGAAATTTACAAACTGGGTGTGGTTGAGGTTCCAACAAACCGCCCCGTTGCCCGCCTTGACGAAGATGACCAAGTGTATCGCACTGGCGAAGAAAAATTCGGCGCGATTGTTGAGGCGATTAAGGTGGCCCACGCAAAGGGTCAGCCTGTTTTGGTCGGTACAACCTCGATCGAAAAGTCTGAACTTTTGTCGGACCTTCTGACCAACGCGGATCTGAAGCACAACGTTTTGAACGCCCGTCAGCACGAACAAGAAGCGCAGATTGTGGCAGACGCAGGCAAGCTGGGCGCTGTGACCATCGCCACCAACATGGCTGGTCGTGGCACGGACATTAAGCTGGGTGGTAACGTCGAATTCAAAGTGATGGAGGCGATTGCCGCCGCACCAGACGCCGATCCAGAAGAAATTCGCACACAAATCGAAAAGCAGCACACCGCAGACGAAGATGCGGTTAAGGCCGCTGGTGGTTTGTATGTTTTGGCCAC
>JBMZCY010000327.1:500-1979 GCA_049613825.1 Planktomarina sp. | reverse complement strand
GCGTGACCAGATCATTCAATGGAACAACAGCGGTGACCGTTACGTCCATTTTTTCGGGACCGGCTTTGGCTTTTTGTGGTGCAGCGCTCATTTATATAACTCCACAGCTGGGGGCACATTGCCGGGATCTTCGGCATCGATGCACACGCCTTGAAATGCGGCCAAACGACGGGAATAATGATCACGCACAAAGAGGTTCAACCCGCAGTGGGAACATTGAAACGGGTCGGTCATCACGTCTTCGGTAATGCCTTTGCAATGCACGCACTGCATCCGTCGCGCGACAGACCCACGATGTTCGGTCTGAATCGCCGTGTGCGGGATACCCGCTTGCATACATTCGTTTTGGGCCTGCCCCATCAAACCTTCAGTGCCGGTCAGATAGATTTGCATTCCCATTTTGGCATTTTGCAATACGTGCTGAATGCGTTGAACCGCAGCCGCGTAAGTGGGCCCCTCGTAATATTGCGCGGGGGTCAACGCCTGCAACTGAGCGCCAAAATCTGTGCCGTTGGGAATGAATATGATATGGGTTTTGGTCATCAAATCGGCATCACCTGCCGCCAAATCCAAAATCGCCTGCGCCCCTTCGGCGTCGGCGATCATCAGATGGGCTTTGCCCGGACGGGCCTCTAGGGTGCCATAGACCGGGCGGCTGAGTATGCTTTCCGGGAATTCGAATTTCGACATCGCAGGTTAATCTCCCTTGCGTAGGTGCAATAATAAAGGGGCGCTTTTTCAAGCACCCCATTTGCAAGTTACTAACCTTTCGCTGCGCGAACCGATTTGTCTTGATCATAAAATGGCATCTCTTCGGCAGTTGCTGCCAATTCAGTGCCATCTGGTTGAACAACCGTCAGTTTGGTACCCGCCACCGCAACTGCCGGATCTAGTCGGGCAATCGCAACGCTGTAGTTATTTAGTTCTGAAGACAGGCCATAGGTAATAACGCCCACGTCTGTGTCACCTGACTTAACGCGCGCAAACATCTCCATTTGGGCCATGCTGTCAGACAGTTTGACGCCAAAGATTTTGAACCGTTCTTTGCCCTTAGAAGCATAGTGGTTCTCTGCGCCGATAAAGCCCTCTTTGCCTGGCGAGACAGTGAAGTCCAAACCAAGTTCCCACAAGGTGTCGCCACAAGTTTCGTCTTCGAACGGGAACGTTTCAGAGTTGTCGCCAGGATAGAACAGCAAATAACTTTCGATCCGCAACATATCCAGTGTGCTGAATTGTGTTGGACGGATGCCCATGCTTGCGCCTTCTGACAGGATGCTATCCCAGACATGTACGGTGTCTTTGCGGCTCACGAAAATCTCATACCCACGTTCGCCGGTGTAGCCTGTGCGGGAAATCATCACGTTCTTGCCGAACAATTTGGTGTGCAGGATGCCAAAATATGACAGATCGCGAATACCATCGATGTGCTTGGCCAAGAAATCGACAGCGACGGGGCCT
This sequence comes from Planktomarina sp., assembly GCA_049613825.1. Taxonomy (GTDB): domain Bacteria; phylum Pseudomonadota; class Alphaproteobacteria; order Rhodobacterales; family Rhodobacteraceae; genus Planktomarina. Next base: position 521 of record JBMZCY010000327.1, on the reverse strand, counting down.
TGCAACGACATATCATGCAAA
>JBMZCY010000327.1:0-490 GCA_049613825.1 Planktomarina sp. | reverse complement strand
CATCGTCCATAATTACAGCGCAGTTTTTGGCGGCAGCAACTGATGTCAGCTGCTCCATGCCAGTCCCTGTGCCATGCACAACCATCCAAGTGTTTGGGGCAAGGTGATAGATGATACAGTCGTCAATGAACTTACCTTCGCTGTTTAGCATCGAGGCATAGGTGGACCGGCCAACGCCAATTTTTTCCACGTTGCGCGTTGTCACCCGGTCAATCACATAGGCGGCGTCGGCACCTACAACGTGAACCTTTTTAAGACCCGACACATCCATCAAACCTGCTTTGGTACGAATGGCTTCGTAGTCTGCCTTGGCGCGTTCGGGCGTGTGGTCGTAAAACCAGGCGGTGCCCATGCCGTTCCAGTCTTCAAGCTCGCCGCCAATTTCGGCGTGGCGGTGAGCAAGTGCGGAATGTCTCCAAAGAATGGCCATGTATATCTCCCCTTGTGTCCGACTCTGTTCTTCGACCGGCATTCAGCCCCAGTCAGCTTC
>JBMZCY010000326.1:0-1983 GCA_049613825.1 Planktomarina sp. | reverse complement strand
GTTCCCTTGGCAACGGACTTGCCGGATTTGTGTTTTGAACGTTTGGGCGAACAGGCTGAGCCGCGGGTTCAACACGCCCTTGCCGCTGCCGCCATCCGTGAAATGGTCGAAGAAACAGGTCTACGAATTGCCGCAGCTACGGATACATCCATCACAACCGGCTGGGACAATTTTGACCGCACAGGCGAAGGGCCAGATGCATCTCTGCTGCACTACTTCTTTCGTGCAATCACGCCACCCGGCAGAACGCGCCGCTTCGATGCACGGTTCTTTTTGTTGGACGCAGATGCCTTGGCCATCGATCTGGATGATTTCACCAAGGCGAGTGACGAGCTGTCCCATTTGCAATGGGTCCCCCTGCCAGACGTGCGCAGGTTGAACTTGCCGTTCATCACGTCGGTCGCCTTGGGGGAAGTTGCAGGCCTGACCCAAATCGCCCCCCCGCCGTCCATACCATTCTTTGAAAATGGCGATGAGGAAAGCTTGTTTCACCGTTTAGGCGGCTAGCACCAGTGCCAGAATGCTGACAGTCATCAAGGCGATTCCGATACCTTCGCGCAGACTCAGTTTTTCTTTGAAAACCAGTGCTGCGATGATCAAACTAAAGATCACTTCGACCTGTCCCAATGCTTTGACATAGGCCGCCTTTTGCATCGCGAATGCGGTAAACCACCCCAGCGATCCAATGACTGACAGCAACCCAACCCATGCCGCAGTTCGCCATGCACGGAACACGGATGTGATCTGTCCCTTCTCAAACCACAGCAAATACACAGTCATCAACACAGACTGAATCAGGATCACGAACATCAACGTTTGACTGGATCGCAACAGAACATCTTCAGCCAGCACTTGCTGCGACGCGCCGCGATACATGGTCGACGACATGCCAAACAGCAGGCCCGAACTGACGCCAAGCACTGTCGCGCGGTTCACCACCGTCGCCCACGTTAGTCGCATTCCACTGGTTTGAGACAGCACAATCACCGCAACGACCCCGATCATCATCGCCAACAGTGCAGTTCCCGTCAAAGCGTCGCCAAGGATCACAAACCCCAACCCCGCGGTCATAATAACCTCAGTCTTCGACAGCGTGATCCCAACCGAAAAATGCCGCATCGCAAACAGGCTGACCAAACACACCGTCGCCAATATCTGCGAAATTCCCCCGATCGTCGCATAGACCCAGAACATAGGCATCCGATCCGGAAACCCGCCCTGAACCTGCGCATACACCAGTGCAAAGGCAACAATCAGTGGACCTGCATAGACAAACCGCGCATAGGTCGCACCCGCGCTGGACAACGTCCCAAGGCGCAAGCGTTTTTGCACCATAAAGCGCAATGTCTGGGCAGCTGCGGCCGCCAAAGTGATCCAAATCCAAGCCATAAGATGCGCTTAGGTCATTCCGTTTGGGCATTCCAGTGCGGATACATCGCGGGGTCTTTCGCTTTGACGGTATGGGGCAGAAACTGATCGTTGTATCCGATGCGGCACAATACACTGTGTCCAATGGTCATGGGGTAACACAATCACCAAAACGTCAGCCGCACTGCCATGTTCGGGACATCACCGCAGATCTGGTAAAGTATATCCCTGTTCCGCCAACGCGGGCTGCACACGATCCCGCCATGTACGTTGGGTTAACGCCCCGGCCACACGGTACAAAACAATACCATCACGGTCGATCAGGAAGGTTTCTGGCAGGCCATAAACACCCCAGTTCACCGCCATACGCCCGCGCGGATCGGCACCACCGGCTTTGAACGGATTGCCCAATTCATCAAGAAACGCCTGCGCGTTTTCAGGGTTATCTCGGTAGTTGATACCGTAAACTGGCAAGCCATCTTGGACGAGGGTTTCCAGATAAGGGTGTTCCGTGCGGCAAGGGCCGCACCATGATGCCCAGAAATTCAGAACCGTGATATCCGCCGCTTGAAGGTCGGCCACCGTAAAGGTCGGCATACCTGCCAAAGGTTCCAT
>JBMZCY010000325.1:0-1996 GCA_049613825.1 Planktomarina sp. | reverse complement strand
ACGGTGACGGGTTCAAGCGGGCTGGCCAGTGTGATGATGACGTCAAAATCTCCTTCAAAGCTGACCAAGTTTCCAGCGCCGGGCCGGATCGCGCCGTAAATAAACAACTCAGACCCATCAAAGAACGTGTCGATGCCAACTTCATCATCGGACATACCGACAACAACTTCTTGCGCTGACGCCATCGGGGCCAACATCAGGAACAAGGCTAATACATATCGCATTTAGTGGCCCCCCGCTGCGCCAAGACTGAACAATTCAGCAGGCTGCACAATCAGATCAAACGCCAGTTTTCCGCAAACCGCGATAACGATCAGCGCAAGCAGAACCCGCAATTGTTCGGCCTGTAATTTCGCACCGATCACAGTCCCGATTTGTGCACCAATCACGCCGCCTACCAGCAACAGAACTGCTAACACCATATCAACAGTGAAGTTCGTCGTGGCGTGCAGCATCGTGGTGAACGCCGTCACAAAGATAATCTGAAACAGGGACGTACCTACAACAACTTTCGTCGGCATCCCCAACAGGTAAATCATCGCAGGCACCATGATGAACCCGCCGCCAACACCCATGATCGCAGCCAATACACCAACACATATCCCCACAATAACCGGCGGAATGACCGAGATATACAGGCCAGACACACGGAACTTCATCTTGAACGGCAAGCTGTGAATCCAAGTGTGTTTCTTACGCTTTGGTGCTGCATTTTTCTTCTTGGTCTGGCGCAGGGCATTGACGCTTTCGACAAACATCAAGCTGCCAATGATACCAAGGAACACGACGTAGCAAAGTTTGACCAGCAGATCGACCTGCCCCAATGATTTGAGGTAGTTGAAGACAAACACACCTAGCGCCGCGCCGAAAAGGCCACCCACCAGCAGGACTCCACCCATTCGAAAATCCACCGTCTTACGCCGGAAATGCGCCAATACGCCGGAAAACGACGAGGCTACAATCTGGTTCGCTTCGGTCGCCACAGCCACTGCGGGCGGAATTCCAATAAAGAACAACAGCGGGGTCATTAGAAAGCCGCCGCCAACGCCGAACATGCCGGATAGAACGCCCACAAGGCCGCCCAACCCAAGCAATAGGAATGCGTTTACGGAAACTTCTGCGATAGGAAGATAGATATACATGGCACTGCGTAGGACAAACGCTGTGATGCAGCAAGGGTCGGGATTTGAAAATCACCTAGGCCAGCCGTTAGATTCGCAGCTGGCCTAATCCATCACTTTCAACTGGACTTATCGTTCTTTGACATAGGGTTCACCTCCTGCCCGTGGGGGCACCGCTTTGCCGACGAAACCCGCCAGAATCACTACTGTTAAAATGTAAGGCAACACATCTAGAAGTTGGACTTGTACCTTGATGCCCGCCACAGCCGTGATCAGGTCTGGACGCAAGGCAAGGGCCTGAAGGAACCCGAATAGCAGGCACGCGTACAGGGCATACCAAGGGCGCCATTTTGCAAATATCAGTGCCGCCAACGCAATGAACCCGCGACCGGCGGTCATTTCTTTTACAAAACCCGCTTGCAAGGCTGTGGCAAGATATGCGCCTGCTATCCCGCACAGAACGCCGCAAATGATGACCGCTGAATAGCGATAGGCAACGACCGAAATACCAGCTGTATCAACCGCTGCCGGATTTTCCCCAACCGCACGCAGGCGTAGGCCGAAACGGGTGCGAAACAAGACGTACCATGTCAGCGGGACAATCAGCAGCGACAGATAAACAAGGATGGTGTGACCGGACAGAAGTTCCGAATAAAACTGGATAAAGACGCTTTCATCCGCTAATTCACGCCCCGGAACAGCACCCGGAAAGTCGATTGGATTAAACCGCGCATCCCCCTGCAACTGGGGTGTTCGCCCCCCCTGTTTGAACCAACTTTGGGACACAACAACAGTAATCCCCGCCGCAAGAAAGTTGATCGCAACACCGCTGATGATTTGATTACCACGGAATGTGATCGATGCAAGGCCATGAA
>JBMZCY010000324.1:0-1997 GCA_049613825.1 Planktomarina sp. | reverse complement strand
CCGCCGTCAAAAGTTCCTGTCGCTGGGTTCCACTGGCTTGGCCGCGTAAGGGTATGGTGCGGGATTACTCGGACCTGTTTGGGGCACCCCCCGCGCCACTGAAAAAACCGAAGATAGATACCCTAGGCTGGCAGAATTTCTTTGCCGCACAAGTAGATGTGAATGTTATGGCGGCCACTCCGCCGGTACGGGTGATTGAGGTGAATCGCAGCAAGGTGCATGTGGTTGGCAACGGCATCGACGACATGATCCCGAAGATGGATGATGTGGCTGTGGGCGATTGGGTTCTGCTGAACCACGACCTTCCGGCGAACAGCATTGTACTTGATCGCAAGTCCCTAATGAAGCGCCGCGCGGCGGGGCATTCGTGGGACATGCAACTAATCGCGGCAAACGTGGATACGGCGTTTATCGTGACGTCGTGCAACGATGATTTCAATGTTGCTCGGCTGGAACGTTACATCGCCTTGGCGTTTGAAGCTGGGATCGCACCGGTGATCCTTCTGACAAAGGCTGATCTGGTTGAAAATACGGTAGAGTACGTGACTGAGGCTGAAAAGATTTCTAAACAAGTGCCTGTTGTGACGCTGAACGCGCGGTCGGATGAACCTGCCGCAAAGCTGGCCCCTTGGTCGGCGGCGGGACAAACAATTGCGTTTTTCGGGTCGTCGGGTGTCGGGAAATCGACACTAACCAATGCGCTGGCGGGGACGACGGTGAGTGAAACACAGGACATTCGCGGCGATGATGCAAAGGGGCGGCACACGACGACGCGGCGACAGCTGTATATGTTGGAATCTGGCGTTCTGGTTCTTGATACACCGGGCATGCGCGAATTGCAGTTGGCCGAGGCAGCGGACGGCATTGGCACGCTGTTTGAGGATATCGAGGCGCTGGTGTTAGACTGTAAATTCAACAATTGCGGGCATGAGAGTGAACCAGGATGTGCGGTTCAAGCGGCGATTGCCGAAGGTGCATTAGACGTAGGCCGTCTGGATCGCTGGCGCAAATTGGTCGCGGAAGAAGAATTCAACACCGCCAGCATGGCAGAACGTAAATCCAACGATAAGACGTTCAGCAAGACCGTTCGCAAAGCAGTAAAAGGCAAACGTCGCTAATCAGCCCAAAGGGTTTTCTTGGCCTTAGGCAACCATGCAGCATCATAGCCCTTCCCGTCAAAACCCGCTTTCTGCGCCTTCAAAATATCGCCCATCGTGGGTAGACCTTCGCTATCATCCACGCCGGCCCACGCCCCAGCCCGCATGAAAGCGCGGGCGCATTGGGAATAAACCTCATCCACTTTGATAACGATCACTGTTTTCGGATTGTGGCCACCCTGTTCAAATTGCCCCAGAAGTGCAGGATCGACAGACAACTGAGCCATCGCGTTCACACGCACAACCGAATTCGATCCCCGCACCATGAACATCAACGACACGCGCCCGTCTTCAACAATGTTGCGCAGGGAATCCATACGGTTGTTTCCGCGCCAGTCCGGCATAAGGATAGTCTGCGGATCAGCAATTTTCACAACAGGACCATCGTCCCCACGTGGGCTGCCATCCGTGCCCTCACCCCCAACAGTGGATAGGATACACAGCCGCGATGCTTCGATCCATGCGCTGTATTCAGCAGTCAAATGGTCTGCAACTTTTACCAAAGATGCCTCGGAAGGTGTGCCGTACAATACTTCTAGGGCCGCTATATCGGCAACGATGCTCACCCTTTGAAACCTGCTTGGGCCATCAGTTCATTTGATCGCGGTTCAATCGCGGTTTCCAAGCGTTCCATGAAGTCTTCGGTGTCCAAACCCACCTCGATCGGGTCCAGAAATTCGACGATAGCTGTGCCCGGATTGCGCATGATGCCGCGTTTTGGCCAGTACAAACCAATGTTCAAAGCCACAGGCACACAGCGATAACCAGTCGCATCATACAGTTTGGCAACACCAACCTTATAAGGTCGTTTTTCGCCGGGATTAACCCGCGTGCCCTGCG
>JBMZCY010000323.1:0-1998 GCA_049613825.1 Planktomarina sp. | reverse complement strand
AGCATTGGCACACAGGGTCGATGACCCGCCGCGCGACTGTTCTGGATGGGCTGGAGCCTGAAGCGAACTGTTCGCTACACCCATCCACCTTGCGCAAACTGGGCGTAGTACCGGGGGAACACGTGCAACTGACCACAAAGCGCGGTTCCATCAGCATCATGGCCCGCGAAGACCGTGCTGTGGCACCGGACATGGTGTTCCTGCCGTTTGCATATGTTGAGGCTGCGGCGAACATCCTGACGAACCCTGCGGTCGACCCTTATGGCAAGATCCCGGAGTTCAAGTTTAGTGCGGTCAAGGTCGAAAAAACAAAACAAGATATCGCTGCAGAGTAAGTTAATGAAAGGGCGTGGCATTGACCGCGCCCTTTGTTTTCAGAATATTTTAAAGCGCTTCGTCTTTCAGTGGGCGGTTCAACAACCCAACAATAGCTGCGTCCATCAAAGCAGGGTCCGCAATAATCGCAGCCACTGCTTTGGTGATCGGCATACTGATCCCCTTGCGTGCCCCTAAATCAAGTGCGGCTTGTGCGGTCTTTGCGCCTTCAAATGTTCCCGTTGTCGGGGCCTTGCCCGTTTGACCTAAAGCATACCCGTAGCTGAAGTTGCGCGATGTCTGTGAATGGCAGGTCAACGTCAAATCCCCTAATCCTGACAGGCCAGATAATGTCTCTAAATCGCCGCCCAATGCCATGCCCAGTCGCGCCAGTTCCGCAAATCCACGTGTCATCAAGGCTGCTTGTGCCGATGCACCCAACCCGCGCCCGATGACAATCCCGCATCCGATTGCTATGACGTTCTTCAAAGCGCCACCGATCTGCGCACCGATCATATCGTCACTGGAATAAACTCGGATACCTTCGCCAGACAGTGCATCACGTATGTCGTTCGCATGATCCAAATCCGCCGCTGCGACCGTCAGCGCAGTGGGTTTGCCTGCCGTCACGTCTTTTGCAAAACTGGGTCCAGTTAGAATGGCGGGGCGCACATTTGGAACTACCTCTGCCATGATGTCGGATTGTAGGGACAGGCTGCCCAGTTCGATCCCTTTTGCCGTAATCAGGCAGGACGCTCCTGCCACAAACTGATCTTTGAATTGCGTTAGAATGGATCTAGTCGTCTGTGTCGGTGTGGCCAAAACGTAGATATTCGCGTCGGGCAAGATATCCCCCGACAAGGGTGTACATCCATCCGGTGCAGACGATCCTGACCGTGACCAGACAGTAACATCATGGTCTATCCGCGCAAAGTGCGATGCAAGTGCTGCACCCCATGCGCCATTTCCAAATATGAGTATCTTCATAGGGTTTAGGTGCAGGTCGCTGTCGGCAATTACAAGTCCTGTCCGCTGGTCTGGGTTATTATCATACCCATGCCTAGGATTTAAGGAAGGGTGATTTTCCATGAAGCACATCGCCATATTTTGCACATTCACACTGATCGCGGCGCCGTCGTTTGGTCAGGCGGATACGTATGAATTGTCCCAACAGGGATTGGCCAAATGCACGGCGTTTGTTGCTAACCGCGATTTTGCAGCACTGGCAACCTATGGTGAGGCAATTCTCGATGAAGGTCAGATCAACTTGGTGGCATGATGCCAACTACGATGGCGATCAGGATCTATTCGCCTTGTTCAATGCAGGCGAAGGGGATCGTGTGGGGTTTGTTTTGCCGTTGATAGAACGTGTCTCAGCCGCTGTTCGAGTGGCTGAGGATCAAGCTGTGATGTCTGCCCCGCAGGATATGATCGAGGTTGTGGTCGACCGATGACCCCCGAACTGAATATTTCGCCATGCTTTTGGATCAGTGTGAGGCGATGGCAGCTGCGACTGACCCGTCGAACCCAGCATTGTCAGTGTATTTCGAAGCTGCAAACAATTCGAAAACCTGCACCCCCTAAAATGCAAAAAGCCGCCCCAAAGGACGGCCATTCGCAAAATATAGAAACCAATTAACCTTGGCGTGCTTTAAAGCGGCGTTGGGTTTTGTTGATTACGTA
>JBMZCY010000322.1:0-2042 GCA_049613825.1 Planktomarina sp. | reverse complement strand
ATGACAGCATCTTTTACAACATCGCTTACGGTCGTGCTGATGCAACGCGGGCGGATATCGAAGCGGCGGCAAAGGCGGCCCAGATTCATGATTTTGTTGTGTCCTTGCCCGACGGCTACGACACGTTGGTGGGCGAACGCGGGCTGAAACTGTCTGGTGGCGAAAAGCAGCGGGTTGGAATTGCGCGGACCTTGCTGAAGGACCCACCGATCCTGTTGTTGGACGAAGCGACAAGTGCGTTGGATACAGAGACCGAGCACGACATTCAGGATGCCTTGATCCAGATGGGGCAGGGGCGCACGGTGATCACCATCGCTCACCGTTTGTCGACGATCATTCATGCGGATCAGATTGTGGTCCTTGAGCAGGGGCAGGTGGTTGAGCAAGGCACCCATGACGCCTTGTTGGCGGCTGATGGTCGCTATGCGCGTCTGTGGAATTTACAACTGAGCGATTAGCCCGTTTGACAACGCTGTGCGTCGTGTGCCACCTTTTCGTTAGGTGACCACGACCTGCTGTCTGCGCCCCTTGGGTTTGGTGAATGTGGTTTTCTGAATACTGCTTTGTCCTTTCATACATGGATCATTGCAACGCAGGCGCCAGTAGATCCGACTTATGGAAGACAGCAATGATTTCTAAAACAACCGCCAAGCAGCGGGCAACACAGCTGCGCGAAATCCTGGCCGACTTGGGCCACACCCTAAACCATGCCCATGCGCTGGAAACCGTGGCGCGGCAGAACGGGTATCGGGATTGGAATACGTGTTCTGCGGCGTTGGAAAGGTCTGCCGACCTGTTGCCGCCACCGACGGGATGGACCGCAGGCGGTGACCGGCGTGAACATTACGAGATTGGTTTGGACGCGTCCCAAACAGTGAACGGTGCACATCCGGCGGTAATCCGGTATCGCGAAACTGCACCTAAAGATGGCACAGGGTTCGCAACATTTGTGCAGACCTTTGATGCCGTAAAATACTGCGGGCATCGCGTCCGGTTTTCAACCGAATTGAAGGCTGTGGACTGCGACGGGGCTGTAACCCTGTGGTTCCGCGCAGACAGTGCCAGCCGTCAGGCGGTGGCATTTGACAATCTGGAAGCAAACGGTGTCGGGCATGATAATGGCCCGATCACAGGCACAACAGACTGGTCTGCACGTACGATAGTATTGGATGTTCCTGATGATGCTGTGAAGGTTTCAATGGGGTTCTACCTTCGTGGAACAGGGGCAGGGTACGTGAACGGGTTCGCGTTGAACCTTGTATCGCACGATGTCCCCGTGACTGTTGGTGCGCACCTTAGTACGGGTGATCCGGTCAATCTGTCTTTGAAAACTTAAACGAAAAACGCCCGATCCTAAGTGGCATCGGGCGTTTGAATTATTCCGCAGGGGGCAGGCTGTTACTTGGCATCTTGGGCAGAAGTGGTACGTCTTCGTCGTCCCAAATCAGCTCCATCCCCTTTGCTGCGCGGGCTTTCTTACGCAGTTTGAAATCGTTGCGGATTTGCTTGCCTTCTTTGGTCCAACCACCGGCTTGCACGCCAAGGAACGCACCATAGGCTCCGTCGACCATCCAGACCCGCAGGGCCAGCATCGCAGGGGTGACCAGCAATGTCAGGAACGTCGCAACACCCAGACCCCACACCACAGCCGTGGCCAGCTGTTTCCACCAAAGCGATGTTGGGCTGTCGATGGAATAAGGCGGGGCGCTGCTGTCGAAGAAATTCAGTGACAGGCCGTACATCATCGGGGCAAGGCCCGCCATGGTGGTGATTGTGGTCAACAGCACAGGACGAATACGCGCCTCGGCAGTTCTGACAATCGCCTCGATCCGCGGCATATAGCGGCTGTATTCCTGATAGGTGTCGATCAGAACAATGTTGTTGTTCACTACGATCCCCGCCAGCGCCACGATGCCTGTGCCAGTCATAATGATACTGAAGGCTTGATCCATCACCACCATCCCGATCAGCACGCCTGTGGTGGACAGAACCACCGCCAATAGCACCAGAACCGAGTTATAGATCGAGTTAAACTGCGCCAG
>JBMZCY010000321.1:0-2081 GCA_049613825.1 Planktomarina sp. | reverse complement strand
TTTGGGGCCACATGATATCTTTGAACGCAGCAAATGCCCGAGTGAGACGACAAAAAATTTCTGAGTTCGCTGGGAGCCGATTTGTTGGTGGAATTGATGTTCCACAGAAATTTGCGTTACCCTCTGAATTCTGTGAAGAGCAGTTTCTGTTTGGGATTTGCAGCGATAATGAAATTTGGACAGTTGTTTCCGTCAATCATCTGATTTCGTCCGTCGGGGGACAGGTCTCGTCATTTCAGTTAGATACCGAGACCAGATCAATTTTTGAATACTTTGGTTTTAATGGAATTGAGTTCTCTGATTTTATGCGTTTCCCGGATGGACGTAATGCTTGGTTTTGCACACCCGACTTGTGCGCATTGATCTTGAATATATTACTCATGCTTGAAGCCGTTCCGTGTGGCACCCGTTTGAGTGAATAACTCTTTTCCAACGCCCTTCTCCGCCTGCAAGGATTGCTCCAAGGGCGGTGAGGTCTGTTTATAAAGATAGGTATGTAAGGCAGTCAGGAAATAGCCGTGGATCCACGTCTTCCGGTCCCACCTGTCGCCCTTGGGCCGATACTCCAAGGCGGTGGGGCCAATGCCATACGCTGCGCAGCGTGGGGATGGTTTAGGGGACAGAGGTTTCAGATACGCTACCTGACCGCACGGTGGTGGCGGTAACAGGCAAAGTATACCGAAGAAGACCGTGACCAACGGTCACATGCGCCCTATGTGCGTTATAAGGCGTACCCCCGCGCCGGTACAGGACACGACCCCATGGCCCCTATCAAAGACCACGATCTGCGTTACAAAATGGCGAATGAATTGCATGCGCGGCCCTTTCCAACGCTGAATGCCCCGACGACGGCGTGCTATCTGGCGATTAAGGCGGCTGAGAACGCGGCATCGCGGGACAGGGATTTGGACCGACAGCATTTGTTGGATTTGCTGGACAGATATGGCGCGGATCATCCGGCACCCGGTGCCACACATTACTATGCAAAGGTCGGTAAAGTCTGGTTGAAGTGGGAACAGCACACGGAATTCATGACCTATACAGTGTTCATGGAAGGCCTGTCGAACCGCGCGTTTAATCCGACAGATTTCGAATTCTTTCCTGACGAATGGTTGGCCAACGCGCCTGGAACGAGGCTGACCTCGGCCTTGATCCGCGTGGCAAAGGCAAAGACCGACGAGAAAACCCGCACCCATCTGGATGACTGGTTTGTGGCGGAAAGCTTGGCGGTATCCCGTGTGTTAAGTAATTCCGCCACGGTCGCAGGCGATTTTCGGATTGATCAGGCAGGTCACATGCGGTTTGCCATATTCGCAAACCCCGAAACGGGCAACCAACGTATTGGACGGATCGTGCAGCGCATTTGCGAGATTGAGACTTATAAGTCGATGTCCATGCTGGGCCTAGTCCGCGCGCGGTCGATGGGCAAACGTATGGGCGAGTTGGATCATCAATTGATCACTCTTGTCGCGCAAATGGCTGGGGATGAAGTCGCATCTGAGGATACGTTGCACGAATTGCTGATCATCTCGACCGAGTTGGAAAATATGTCGGCCCAAGCGTCTTACCGCATTTCCGCGACCAAGGCGTATGAGGCATTGGTGACCCAGCGGATCAGCGTTCTTCGTGAAGAACGATTCCAAGGGCGGCAGACGTTCCACGAATTTATGATGCGCCGTTTTGATCCTGCCATGCGCACCGTAGCGGCGACTGAAACGCAGTTAAAATCTATGGCCGACCGTGCACTTAGGGCAGGGGGGTTGCTGCGCACCCGTGTCGATGTGGAACGGCAGGGGCAGAACCAGAAATTGCTGGAAAGCATGGACAAACGCGCCGATTTACAACTGCGGTTGCAGAAAACGGTTGAAGGACTGTCCGTTGTGGCGATCAGTTATTATGCGATCAATCTGGTGCTGTATGTCCTTGGCCCGATCCCAGATTTGCTGGGGGTTTCAAAATTGTGGGCAGGGGCTTTGGTGGCGCCGTTAGTGATCCTTGGAGTTTGGTGGTCCGTGCGTCAAATCAGAAAGCATGTCGAATAAGGTTGCAGGTTTTTCATCGGCGGGAAAGGGTAGGGTATG
>JBMZCY010000320.1:0-2082 GCA_049613825.1 Planktomarina sp. | reverse complement strand
GCCTACAAAGCACAGAACGTCATCCGCCGTTTGCGCCGCATACGTCCCCGCAATTGCAGCCCGCAAATCCGGGGCGCCATAGGTTTCGGTGTAACCCAACCACATTTCCTCAAACCCCGCGCGGTCCTCATCACTCGCCATATCCAGCAGATCACGCAGGGACATGGCTTCGGCATCGGATGCGGTCAGGTGGTAGCGGGCGGTAAATTCCCATTTGGCGAAATGCGTTTCAAGACGGAAGTCGGGCAGTGTTGGCATGATGGGTCCAGTTCAAATTCTTGATCAGCGTAGGGCAGGGGGCATCCCTTGCAAAGGCCCCGTTCGACAAATGCCGCTTCACGGTCTAGGCACGGATCAGACCCGAAGGCAGGATGCAGACATGAAAACCGATGGTATGAAAATGGTCCTCGTGACCCCTGAAATCCCTTGGAACACAGGGGCCATCGGGCGGACGTGCGTAGCGCTGAATTTAGAGCTGATCCTGATCCATCCCATCGGGTTTTCACTGGATGAAAAGGCGGTGAAGCGGGCAGGGACAGACTATTGGAAGCATGTGAACCTAAGTCAGTATGCGGATTGGGAGGCGTTCATGGCTGACCGCACCCCGCCCCGTGATCACGTGTATTTCTTTGAGGAACATGGGGACCAGACGATCTACGACCCGACTTATGTCGATGATGCTTATCTGGTCTTCGGGTGTGAGTCTGCTGGTCTGCCAAAGGCGCTGCTGGCGGGGTATGAGGATCGGGTGTTCAACCTGCCGATGTTGTCTGACAAAGTGCGGTCGTTGAATTTGGCCAACGTGGCGACGGCGGTGATTTATAACGCCATGCGGGGAACGCTGGCGGGGTGAATCAGGGAGTCACAAGTTGTATGTACAGGTGGTGCATGGGCTGGATGCGGCACAGCGTCGACGATCCATCGTGTCGCAACCAATTCATAGCTTTAGAACCCATCTGTGTGTTATCCGGTAAGCATTAAGCCAAATCGGATCACACAATGACATTTTTACGTAAACTGAAAACCCAGCTGGAAACCCCGCGCGAAGAACGGCCCTTTGGCAGTGGCTGGCTGTCCGGCACCCTTGGGCTGCTTGCGGCGATCACTGGCCTGCTGATGGTTATCCTGCGCTGGTATCCGGAAACATTCTCTTACCCTGAAATTGCGTTCGTTCAAGAAAACGGCATCGCGACGCTTTTCCTGCGGTTTGTGCTGCTGTCCGGCTACGCACTTGCGTTGCTGAGCCTGATTTTGTCCCGCCGCAAATCCCTTGGTTGGACGGCGTTGGCAATCTCCGTCGTTGCCTCCCTTATGGCCACGACCCAGCCTACGGTCGGGTCCGCGGCGCAAAGCCTGTATTTCGGTTTGGACTATTTCATCATCAACGTGTTGGTCGTCGGCTTCCTGTTTGTGCCCTTGGAACGCTTCTTCCCCGCGCGTTCAGAACAGACCGTGTTCCGCGCAGAATGGCAGGAAGATATGTTCTATTACCTTGTCAGTTCCATGCTGGTGCAAATCCTTGGCTTCCTGACGCTGGCCCCGTCCAACTATGTGAATGCGCAGGTCGAGCTGGATGCGGTGCGGGCGTATATCGTCGCGCTGCCGTTCTGGGTGCAGGTGATTGTCATCATGCTGGCCACGGATTTCGTGCAATATTGGGTGCATCGCGCCTTTCACACCTTTCCGGTCCTGTGGCGTTTCCATGCGATTCATCATTCGACTAAGAAAATGGATTGGCTGGCCGGGGCGCGGATGCACCTGATCGAGATCGCGGTGTTGCGCAGTCTGACGGCGGTGCCAATGTTCACGCTGGGCTTTCAGCCCGAGGCGATCCAGGCCTATCTGCTGATCGTGTATTTCTACTCCAGCTTCATCCACGCCAATATCGGTTGGCGTCTCGGATTTGTTGAGCGGTTCTTGGTCACACCGCGTTTTCACCATTGGCATCATGGCAGCGACCGGGCGGCGATCGACATCAACTATGCCTCGCATTTCCCGATCTATGATTGGCTGATTGGCACGCATCACCTGCCAGAAAGCGAGTGGCCTGAGAATTACGGCGTGGTCGGCGATACTGTGCCG
>JBMZCY010000319.1:0-2094 GCA_049613825.1 Planktomarina sp. | reverse complement strand
CAAATGATCTTTGTTGAACAATTTGCCCAATGCATCGAACTTTGCATCTGCAATGGCATAAAATTCGCCGCCTTCAAAAATCCGGTTCGGCACACAGACAAAATTACGGTTTGATAATACAGCCCGTTTCGCGCCTGGGCGACCCAACACTGCGGTCAGCACCTCTTCACGTGATTTAGAAACTTCACCAGCCGAAATGGATTGCAAGGTTTCGCGGATCAGTTGACGATATCGCCCGGGTCCTGGAACTGCGACCTTGTGCTGGACAAGGTGGTCGCGATTCTTCACAAGCGACTTCAGCAAGCCATCTTCATCAGTACCGTGCGCGCCGATGTGGTAGACGATTTCCATGATGTTCTGCCCTATCTTCTTTTTTGCTAGTATACGGCGTTCGTCGTAAAAGAAAATACACTGACAAGGCCCTGATATGACTATGTCTGATCAAACATCATCTTTTGCCCGTCCTGTACGCGGAATAAACCGCTGGATCGTGCTGGGCGGCGGGGTCGCAGCCATGGTGATCTTTCCAATCGCCGTGGTGTTCTGGCTGGCGTTGTTTCCAACTGAAAACATCTGGCCCCATCTACTAGATACTGTTTTGCCGCGCTATGCTTGGAATACGGCTGTTGTCATGCTGTCTGTTGGGGCAGGGACCATGGTTCTGGGGACAGGTCTTGCCTATTTGGTAACACACCATTTGTTTCCCGGACGCGGATGGTTGCAATATGCATTGCTCGCACCACTGGCGGTGCCAGGATACGTCGGTGCGTACGCATTGGTCGATTTTCTGGAATATGCGGGTCCTGTGCAAACAGGTTTGCGTGACGTATTCGGGTGGCAAACGTCCCGCGATTATTGGTTCCCGCAGATCAGGTCGATGGGCAGTGCCATATTTGTTCTGACCGTGACCCTTTATCCCTATGTCTACCTTCTGGCCCGCGCATCATTCCGCGCCCTGACTGCGGGCGGGCAGGATGTGGCACGGTCTATGGGTCTGTCCCCGTTTCAGCGGTTTTGGAGAGTGTCCGTGCCACTGGCACGCGCAGGCATCGTCGCAGGCACAGCCGTTGTGATGATGGAGACTGTGAATGATTTCGGGACCGTCGATTTCTTTGCGGTGCAAACCCTGACCACCGGGATATTCTCGGTCTGGTTGGAAAGCTATAACACAGGCGGAGCCGCACAACTGGCATTGTGCAGTCTGATCGTCATTGCGGCCCTTGCTGGTGTTGAACGGTCCAGCAGACGAAGGGCGGAATACGCAAACTCTGCACGTCAGGTGAAACGTATTCAACCTGTTGCGACTCGATACGGATGGATCTGTACGGTGTGTTGTCTTTTGCCATTTCTGCTGGGCTTTATTGCACCTGTGTCGATCCTCATCGGAACCAGCGAAGGCTTTGCCGATATGAACAAAGGTTTCTTTTCGGCTTTCTTGAATAGCTTCACCCTTGGCGCGCTGACTGCCGTGTTCACCTTGATGTTGGCCTTGTTGTTGGTTCATGGCCTACGCCACAGAAAATCAAACGGGCGCCGCTCCAGTGTTCTGATCCGCATCACAGGATTGGGCTATGCCATTCCCGGTGCCGTATTGGGATTGGGTGTTCTGATTCCGCTGGCGGCACTGGACCGTAGCGTTGCCACGATCTGGAGCGACCTGACGGGCGAACGTTTAGGACTTTTGCTTACGGGAACAGGCTTTGCCTTGGTGTTTGCCTATACTGTTCGCTTTTTTGCTATTGCAGTGGGTGCGGCAGAAGCTGGCTATGGTGCGATTCCGGTAAGTCTATCACAGGTCGCCCGATCCCTTGGTTTGGGATCGGGCGCCACTCTACGCCGTGTCTTTGCGCCGTTAATGCGAGGCACCGTTGCGTCTGCAATGTTGTTGGTTTTTGTTGATACTGTGAAAGAACTGCCCGCCACACTTCTGTTGCGGCCTTTTAACTTTCAAACCCTCGCCACTTACACATATGACCAAGCCAGTCTTGAAAATTTAGCGGGTGCAGCCCCCGGCGCATTGATGATTGTGGCCCTTTCTTTAGGTGCTGTTCTACTTTTGGCAAAACTTAATAAATAACCTCTTGCGCCCCCAGA
>JBMZCY010000318.1:0-2150 GCA_049613825.1 Planktomarina sp. | reverse complement strand
AGATCAGCGGCGTGCGATGACGTCGATGTCTGCAGGGATCAGACCGATGTCTTCAAGTTCGCGTGCTGTCAAGGAAGACAGGGCTTTGCGTGTCATGCGTGCATCGTTCCATGCTTGGACAGTGCCGAAAGTCGCAGCAAATACCTTAGATGCCAGGCCGCGAGTAGTTGCGACGGAGGAGGAGGAGAAGTTGTCGTAAACGGCCATGATCTTGTCTTTCTTTTTGTGATGCTTTTTTAAGCACCGTGTTGCTGATGACCTTCACTTAGGAGGGTCATTGGTGTTGGACAAGAATTTAGATTGCATGACCGATATGCAATTGCTGCATGGCAGCATAATTACTGTAGTTGATTGAAATATATGGTAAATTTCTGATTAATTTGGTCGGTTTTAGAGTGATGAGTGGCGAAAACAGACCTCGCCTTTGCAGACCTGTGCAATTTTAATCGAATTGTTTCTTTCCCGTTAAGCATGGCCTGTGCTAAAGAAGTACAAAACGTAAACAAAAGCGATGAACGGGCGGACGAATTATGCGGATATTGGGAATCGATCCGGGGCTGATGTCTACAGGCTGGGGTGTTGTTGACGTTGTCGGCAGCAAAGTGCGTCATGTGGCGAACGGGGAATGTAAAACTGCCGCTGGTCCCTTACCACCACGGTTGGTGTCGCTGTTTGATCAATTGCATGATGTGATCGCCCTACATGACCCGACCCATGCGGCGGTCGAGCAGACGTTTGTGAACAAAGATGGTGCAGGGACTTTGAAGTTGGGGCAGGCGCGGGGGATTGCCGTTCTGGTTCCGGCGCAGGCGGGAATACCCGTGGGGGAATATGCGCCGAATGCAGTGAAGAAGGCTGTGGTCGGTGTCGGCCATGCGGACAAGAAGCAGGTTGAGCATATGGTAAAGCTGCATTTGCCGGGGGTTAAGCTGGCGGGCATGGATGCTACCGATGCGCTGGCGATTGCGATCTGCCATGCGCATAATATGCAAAGCGCGGGCAAGTTGAATGCGGCGCTGATGAAGGCATCGGCCTGAAAGGGCGTGTAAAGGAGTTGGTGGCATGATTGGCAAATTATCAGGTCGCGTGGATTATCGCGGGACAGACCATATTTTGCTGGATGTGCGTGGCGTTGGGTACATGGTTTATTGTTCCGACCGTACGCTGGCCGCGATGCCACGAGTGGGCGAGGCAACTGCGATTTATACCGACCTGCTGGTGCGCGAAGACCTGTTGCAGCTGTTTGGGTTCCCCACGTTGATAGAGAAAGAGTGGCATCGTTTGCTGATGTCTGTGCAGGGGATTGGTGCTAAGGCGTCACTGGCGATCCTTGGTGCGCTGGGGCCTGACGGGGTTTCCCGTGCTATTGCGCTGGGCGATTGGAATGCTTTGAAAGCAGCCAAAGGTGTGGGGCCTAAGACTGCGCAGCGGGTTGTGATTGAATTGAAGGACAAAGCGCCGACTGTGATGGCGATGTCGGCTGGATCGGCAACGGTAGGGGACGGGGCCGTTCTAGAAGATATTGCACCTGTCCCTGTGGCCAAAGTGGCAGCCCCGGCCGTTGCCGCACAGGCCGAGGCGCTGTCGGCGCTGGGCAATCTGGGCTATGCGCCCGGCGACGCTGCGTCGGCTGTCGCGACTGTTCTGGGCGATACGCCGGATGCGGATACGACGACTTTGATCCGGCTGGCCTTGAAAGCCTTGGCCCCAAAAGGGTAGGGGCAGGGCATGGATATTCCCGACCCCACCCTGCGCCCAGAACGCCAGTCTGAGGACAATGACCGCGCCTTGCGTCCGCAGGGCCTGTCTGAATTCATTGGTCAGGCCGAAGCGCGTGCGAACCTGTCTGTGTTCCTGCAATCCGCCAAACAACGCGGCGAGGCCATGGATCACACATTGTTCCATGGCCCACCCGGTTTGGGGAAGACAACACTGGCGCAGATCATGGCACGGGAGTTGGGGGTGAATTTTCGGATGACTTCTGGTCCAGTGTTGGCCAAAGCGGGTGATCTGGCGGCAATCCTGACGAATTTGGATGAACGGGACGTGTTGTTCATTGATGAAATTCATCGGTTGAATCCGGTCGTTGAAGAAGTGCTCTATCCAGCACTTGAGGACTTCGAGCTGGATTTGGTCATCGGCGAAGGTCC
>JBMZCY010000317.1:0-2150 GCA_049613825.1 Planktomarina sp. | reverse complement strand
CTTTTGTGCGTGGATGGCGGCCAGCATTTGGCATGGCAAACTCCTGATATTCTGGGTGTGGAATAAGGAATCGGGGAAAGTTGTACACTTCACTCAGAAAAATAGTGTCAAGCCGCCGAAAAGTTCCTTAATTACAATGAGTTGAATGGAAAGTAAAAAAATATCTAATAAAAACAACACCCTAAAGAAGTGCCTAAAAATTAGGCAAATCGGATAAATTAGTAAAAAACAAGAGAAAATTCCAAAGAAATATTTTCTATCCGCTGACTTATCCACAGATTCAGTGGATACCTTAAGACTTGATTAACCCATGGGAACATGGGCGTTAACACAGAATCATAGGTGCGTGAGGGATACTGGATTATGACTGATACTCCGATCAAAACCGGGGCCTCTGTTATTGCGGATTATGTGCGGACTTTGGACGGATCCCCGGGTGTGTATCGGATGTTGGATAGTGAAAGTCGCATTCTTTACGTGGGCAAAGCGCGGAACCTGAAAAACCGCGTGTCGAATTATGCCCGCGTAACCGGCCATTCCGCGCGGATAATGCGGATGATTTCTGAAACCGCGACGATGATGTTCCTCACCACCAAGACCGAGACTGAGGCCTTGTTGCTGGAACAGAACCTGATCAAGCAGCTGAAACCGAAATATAACGTCCTGCTGCGTGATGATAAATCATTCCCGAACATCATGGTTAGCAGCAGCCACGACTTCCCGTTGCTGCGCAAACACCGTGGTGCGAAAAAGGAAAAGGCGGCCTATTACGGCCCCTTCGCCAGTGCGGGCGCCGTAAACCGGACGCTGAACCAGTTGCAGCGTGTGTTCCTGCTGCGCAATTGTTCCGACAATGATTTTGAAACGCGCACCCGTCCGTGTTTACAATATCAGATCAAACGCTGTTCGGCTCCCTGCGTCGGGAAAATCAGCAAGCCTGAGTATGCCAACCTTGTCAAAGACGCTGAACGCTTTCTGTCCGGCAAGACCAGCAAGCTGCAGGCGGAACTGGCAGACCAAATGCACAAAGCGTCCGAGGAGATGGAGTTCGAACGCGCCGCCGCCCTGCGTGACCGGATCAAAGCTATGACCCAAGTGCAGACCGCCCAAGGCATCAACCCGCAAACAGTATCTGAGGCGGACGTGATCGCCCTGCACATGGATCGCGGGCAGGCCTGTGTGCAGGTGTTTTTTATCCGAGCGAACCAAAACTGGGGGAACAAGGATTACTACCCACGGGTCGGTGCTGATGTGTCTGTGACCGAAACGATGCAAGCCTTCGTGGGCCAGTTCTATTCCAACCGCGAAGCCCCGCGTGTGGTGTTGCTGTCTGATGCGATTGAAGACCCTGATCTGATGGAGGCCGCGCTGGGTGAAAAGCGCGGTGGTAAAGTCGAAATCATCGTGCCGCAGCGCGGGGAAAAGGCTGAACTGGTCACAGGCGCGCGTCGAAATGCGCGGGAATCTTTGGCGCGTAAGATGTCAGAATCTGCTACGCAGACCAAGTTGTTGAAAGGCTTGGCTGAAGCCTTTGATCTTGATGCCCCTCCGAAACGGATCGAGGTTTACGACAACTCTCACATCCAAGGCACCAATGCGGTCGGCGGGATGATCGTCGCGGGTGCGGAGGGTTTCCTGAAATCCCAATACCGCAAGTTCAATATCAAGGGCGAAGACCTGGTCCCCGGCGATGACTTCGGTATGATGAAGGAAGTCCTGCAACGCCGTTTCAAACGCTTGCTGAAAGAAGACCCTGACCGCAAGCAGGACATGTGGCCCGACCTGCTGCTGATTGATGGTGGGGCAGGTCAGGTCAGTGCTGTGCGTGAAATTATGACCGAAATGGGTGTGAATGACATTGCCATGATCGGTGTGGCCAAGGGCGTGGACCGTGATGCAGGCAAGGAAGAATTTTACCGCACTGGCCAGCGCCCCATGGCGCTGCGCCACAATGATCCGGTGCTGTATTTTGTCCAACGGATGCGGGACGAAGCACACCGCTTTGCCATTGGAACCCACCGCGCCAAACGGGCCAAGTCCCAGCTGAAGAACCCATTGGACGGGGTCGACGGGATTGGACCCAAGCGTAAGAAAGCGCTAATGCTGCACTTTGGGTCGGCCAAGGCCGTGGCGAATGCGAACCTGTCTGA
>JBMZCY010000316.1:0-2154 GCA_049613825.1 Planktomarina sp. | reverse complement strand
AGAGAACATTTTCCCGACGGTGACATGACACAGATCCGTTTCGCCCCGCCAGGTTGCAGCCAACGCCGCATGCGATTGCACAGAAACACGAGTCAGGTTTTTGCCGTCACCGCCGCTTGGGATGTGGCTTTGATAATCATAGGATTCGATCTTGTTAAACTTATGCGACCCCTGGGCAATTTCGGTGGCTGTTTCCAGCTTTGCCTTGGGTCGTTCAAAGTCATAGTCGTTCAAAGACACTTTGCCTGTAACGACACGTTGTTCAGATGACCATTTGTACAACTGTTGGTACGGATCAGCTTGGCCCTGTGCCGCTGCGGCATATTCCAGTTTCGAGATGCCATCAAAATCTGGCAACCGGCTAGAGGCATTGGACAGGACCATTTTTCCCTGGCCGCCTTTAAAATCGAAGTGATAGAAAACACCTTCTTCTTCCATCAGGCGCGAAATGAAATCAAAGTCGGTTTCCCGATACTGCACGCAATAATCGCGCTTCATCGTTGGGTCACCCAACTGAACGTCCAGGTCATGATCAAATCCATGATCTTTTAGAATCTTGTCGAAAATCTCTTCGATCTTTAGGCCCTGAAACACCCTAGAATTCTTGGTCTTGGTCAAAAACCACATGAATGGATGCAGCGTCAGACCGTACAAGGCCCAATTCGATTGAGTGCCCAAATACTCAGCTTCGGTGCAATATCCACTGAATTCGCGGAAGCTGTCGCCTTCGCCCACTTCCAGTTGATAGTGTTCGCCTAAAAAGTCCTTTAGGCCAATGTTTGTGTCTTTGGTGGCAAGTTCGACTTGAATCATCGGGACTTGGCTTAGTCCGTCTTCGGCAATGATCGCGCTGATATACAGGCTATCGTCCAACGATCCTTTGATAGAGATGGGCAGTCCATTAACGCTTGCCATTGTGTCGAATCCAATTTGTTTTCAGTCAGTTTTCACAACTGGTGTAGCCCCCACCTTGCAGTGGGGGCCAGTAAGGTTATCCACCAAAGTTATAGGTGAACTCGTTGTCCTTGGCATCCAAAGCGACCTTTGAAATGGTTTCCCCTTCCATCATCCGCTTAAGAAACTCTGCCGAAATTTCGGGCAACATTGTGTTTGTCACAATCGCGTCGATCATCCGGCCGCCGCTTTCCAATTCTTGGCAACGGGCAACAATTTCGTCAACCACAGTTTGGCTGTATTCGAACGGCACACCGTGCGCCGCTTCCACCCGTTTCTTAATACGGTTCAGTTGAAGTGCGGTGATCTTGCCGATCATATCTGGCGACAGTGGGTAATACGGAATGGTCACAATCCGCCCCAGCAACGCCGCTGGGAACACCTTCAACAGTGGATCGCGCAATGCCTTTGCAATGCCTTCGGGTTCTGGCATCAGCTCTGGGTCGGAACACATATCCATAATCATGTCTGAACCCGCGTTAGATGTCAGAAGGATCAACGTGTTTTTGAAATCAATCACCCGGCCTTCACCGTCTTCCATGGTGCCTTTGTCAAACACTTGGAAAAACAGCTCATGCACGTCAGGGTGGGCCTTCTCAACCTCATCCAACAGCACAACGGAATATGGCTTGCGCCGCACGGCTTCGGTCAGAACGCCACCTTCACCATACCCCACATAACCCGGAGGGGCACCTTTCAGGCTGCTGACGGTATGGGATTCTTGGTATTCCGACATGTTGATGGTGATGACGTTTTGTTCACCGCCATACATCACTTCGGCCAAAGCCAGGGCGGTTTCGGTTTTACCGACACCCGATGTCCCGGCCAGCATGAACACACCAATTGGCTTGGATGGATTGTCCAACCCTGCACGGCTGGTCTGGACGCGCTTGGCGATCATTGCCATGGCGTGATCTTGGCCGATCACACGTTTGGCCAGATGTTCTTCCAAGTTCAGAATGGTTTCGATTTCGTCCCGCACCATGCGCCCAACAGGAATACCCGTCCAATCACCAATCACGCTGGCAACGGCCTGCGCATCAACAATAGGCAGGATCAATGGGGCGTCGCCCTGCATTTCTTCCAGTTCTGCGTTTTTGGCCTTTAGGTCTGATACCAATTGCGCACGATCATCCGCGCTGATTTCGCTGTTTTCGGCGGCATCGTCACTGTCGGCTGCATCAGGCGCGTCAACAGGTG
>JBMZCY010000315.1:0-2164 GCA_049613825.1 Planktomarina sp. | reverse complement strand
TGGCCGCCCAGACAAAGAACATAGCCACTTCTAACTTGATTCGACCGGACGCTTACTTTGTGTTAACGGGAGATAATAATAAGAAGTAGTTGAGGTGTTTGGTATGGGACCAATGATTTTGTCCGTGTTGATTGGTGGTCTGCTTTTGGCGGGGCTGGTCGATATATTTACGGGAAGCAACGATCCCGAAGATGGCTCTGATGGGGACCTTGACACCACCGATCCAACGCTGGCGTCTTCTGACGAAGCTGATGAAGCTGACGAAGCTGACGAAGCTGACGAAGCTGACGAAGCTGACGGTGATCAAGCTACTGATAACACCGATAATCTTGATGACGTTGACCAGGCAGTTGATTTGCCCGCTATCCCATTCACGATCACGGAAAATGACGCGGGTGGTCGCGACGTTGAGGTGACGTTGACTACGGAGTTGGCGCAGCAGTTGGTCGAGGCGGCAGGGGAATTTGGAAACCCTGACACCGGTCATTCGCTGGGCTGGGCACAGCAAGGTGGTGGTGTATTTGACGGTATATTTGGTATCGATGACATTACACCAGATGACCGTATCAACATCGTGACGCCCGAAGATTTCCCATACGATATTGCTGGTTTCTACAGCACCTATGCGGTCGACGGGCCAGGGTTTCAGGGGCACAAAGCCCTGCTAAGCATTACGCCAGAAGGGGAGCTTCCCGATCTGAATGGCAAGATTTTTGAGACCTTCGACGGTGGGCCTTTATTTGAATCCGACACGATTGATTTCGGACCATTGTTTGTGGGTGTTGGCGCCGGTGGTGAGGGCGAGATTAACGACATCTTGCAATCAGTAGCCCAGGATTTTGACCTGAATGTTGAGGGTATCACATTTGAACAGTTAAGGATCGATCCGTTCCACTTGGAAGATTTTGGTCAACGCACGATCACAACCGATGCCGGAAACTTTACCTTAGGAATTCAAGAGGATGGCAGTATCGGATATGTCGACCAAGTGCCCCCGGTCCTGGTGATCGAATTGGATATCGATACCGTAGAGGGCAGCACGGTTTACCTGTTGCGGGGATCCGCGGATGATGATGCGCGCACCGCTGTCGTCGCGGTTGCCGATGAGCAGGATTACCAAGGTGTGTTCGCGTCGGTGTTCAGCATCAATGGCGAAGCATTGCAAAACTTTATGCGGTTAGAATATTACGGCTAACTGATCGTGGTGGAATGGCGAGGGCATCCCGCGCCATTCCGGTTGATGTCAAAGCAGATCGGGTGGGGTCGCCTCTATCGCCAGATCGCTGACCACTTGACCCATATCCAACACTTGCGATTGTTTTGATCCCAATCGACGCATGGATACGGTGCGGTTTTCCACTTCTTTCATTCCAACGGCCAGGATTGCCGGAACCTTGGCGACGGAATGTTCGCGAACCTTGTAGTTGATCTTCTCGTTTCTCACATCTGCCTCGGCACGCACACCAGCGGCGCGCAACGCGGCCACGGTTTCATGCACAAAATCATCTGCATCTGACACGATACTGGCCACAACCACCTGACGCGGGGCCAGCCAAAACGGCAGTTTCCCTGCGTGTTCTTCGATCAGAATGCCGATGAAGCGTTCGAACGAACCCAGTGTGGCGCGGTGCAACATGACGGGGCGATGTTTTGCCCCATCTTCGCCAATGTAATCCGCATCCAAACGTTCGGGCAGGACAAAATCAACCTGGTGGGTGCCGCACTGCCATTCACGGCCAATGGCATCAACAAGGGTGAATTCCAGTTTCGGACCATAAAACGCGCCTTCGCCTGGGTTCAATTCTGGTTCGATCCCTGCGGCGCGTGTGGCTGACAATAGGGCCGCCTCAGCCTTGTCCCACACCTCGTCAGAGCCACTACGCTTTTCCGGGCGGTCGCTGAATTTCACCAGGAAATTTTCAAACCCAAGGTCTTTGTAGATGCCAGATAGGAAATTGATGTATTCTGCGGTTTCGGATTCAATTTGATCTTCACGGCAGAAAATATGCCCATCATCCTGAGTAAACCCGCGTACACGCATAATCCCGTGTAGCGCGCCAGAAGGTTCGTATCGGGCACATGATCCGAATTCCGCCATGCGTAATGGCAGGTCACGATATGATTTCAAACCTTGATTGAAAATCTGAACATGACAGGGGCAATT
>JBMZCY010000314.1:0-2179 GCA_049613825.1 Planktomarina sp. | reverse complement strand
ACATAGTTCATGTGCCACTGATACTGTCCGAACGTGCCACAGATCATGCTGTCAGCATCGCCACGGGCAACCATGACAGATGCGATGGCAGTGGTGTTGGTCCGCAGCACAGCACGGGCCAGTTCCGGTGTGACACCATTGCGCTGCATCTTTTGATGGTATGCTTGCCAGTAATCCTTGTAGCGGTGATCCTGTTGCGGGTTCACAACTTCGACGTCTTTGCCCAGAACCATCGGCAAACCTGCACGATTGATGCGAGTTTGGATCACGTTTGGGCGCCCGATCAGGATTGGCGTATCAACACCTTCTTCCAACATGGCTTGGGCGGCGCGCAGCACACGGTCATCTTCGCCTTCGGCAAAGGCAATCTTGCGCTTGGCTTGCCGTGCGGCCTCATACACGTTGCGCATCACAAGGGCAGATCGGGTGACTTGACCACCCAATTGTTCCAGATAAGCATCCAGATCAACGGGTTTCTGGGCGACACCAGTTTCGATTGCTGCCTTTGCCACCGCATGAGCAATCGTTGGCAGCAGGCGCGGGTCAAACGGTTTCGGGATCAGGTAATCCTGTCCGAAGGTCAGGGTTTCCCCGCGATAGGCTTGCCCGACTTCCATCGATGTCGTCTCACGTGCCAAGGCAGCAATCGCTTCGACACAGGCAAGTTTCATTTCATCATTAATGTCGGTAGCCGCCACATCCAACGCACCACGGAAGATGAACGGGAAGCACAGGACATTGTTCACTTGGTTCGGGAAGTCGGACCGGCCAGTGGCAATCAACGCATTCGGGGAAACCTCACGGGCCAGATCAGGCATGATTTCCGGCGTCGGGTTTGCCAGCGCGAAAATGATCGGCGCATCTGCCATGGATTTCAGCAGCTCAGGCTTCAGCAACCCAGGGCCGGACAGCCCAAGGAACATGTCTGCACCTTCCATCATTTCTGCTAATGTCCGATCCGCCGATCCATGGGCAAAGGCCATCTGTTCAGGGGCCAGATCGGTACGGTTGGCGTGCAGAACACCGTCTTTGTCAAAGATGTGAATATTTTCGGATTTCACGCCCATTTTGCGCAGCATCGTATGACATGCGATGCCCGCAGCACCTGCACCCATGCCGACAACCTTGACGTCTTCAGCTTTGCGTCCTGTCAAACGAAAGGCGTTGCTGGCGGCGGCTGATACAACAATTGCTGTGCCGTGCTGGTCGTCATGGAACACAGGAATGTTCATGCGCTCTTTGCAAATGCGTTCGACCACAAAGCAATCGGGCGCTTTGATGTCTTCAAGGTTCACTGCGCCAAAGGTCGGCTCCAGCTTACACACAATATCTGCCAGTTTTTCCGGATCAGCTTCGTCCACTTCGATGTCAAAACAATCAAGGCCCGCGAATTTCTTAAAAAGAACTGCTTTGCCTTCCATCACCGGTTTGGACGCTTGCGCCCCAATGTTACCAAGGCCCAGCACCGCCGTTCCGTTGGTAATAACAGCCACCAAATTGCCCTTTGCAGTATAGCGCACAGCATCCATCGGGTTGGCGGCAATTTCAACGCAGGCTTCGGCCACACCAGGCGAATAGGCCCGTGCCAGATCACGTCCCGTGTCCATCGCCTTGGTCGCGCGGATTTCCAGTTTTCCAGGTTTTGGAAATTCATGGTAATCCAGTGCGGCTTGGCGTTCTTTGGCGGCTGCTAACTCTCGTTGTGTCTGTGAATCTTGTGACATTGCGGTCCCCTTATTCTTTATTGCGACTGGCCATACGTTCAGCCATGTCGAGCATGCGTGCCGAAAATCCCCATTCGTTGTCATACCAACCGAGGATACGGATCTGTTTTTCTGCGACCGTCTGCACCTCTGGAAGTGCGATAATCAAAGATTCTGGGCGGCCCCGAAGGTCACTGGAAACGCAAGCATCATGCGTTATTCCTACCGTATCTGATGTTTCGAATGCATGTTGCAAAAACTCTTCGATTGGTTCGTCCGGCCACTCTGTAATTTGAACGACGGCGTCTATTGCTGAGACACTTATGGAAGGAACGCGTACAGCCGCGACACTAATTCGTCCTTCAAGATTTGGTAGAACTGCTGTGACCAAATTGGCTGCGCTGGTTGTCGTCGGTATCATCGATACTGCTGCGGCGCGGCTGCGTTCAAATGATGTGCCTACCTGATCCACCGTC
>JBMZCY010000313.1:1988-2203 GCA_049613825.1 Planktomarina sp. | reverse complement strand
AAAGCAGCTTTCTTGGCATTTATAAGGCCAAAACCATAACTGCAAAGTTCTTCATAGGCCCTTTTCTTGGCCCCGCCACGATATTCCTTCCAATGAAACTCTGACCGTATTCCGCCGCGATCACGAATATCAGCAATATCTTCTTCACAGTCTGCTATCCTATGACCCGCGACAGCCAGTCCACCCAAAACCATAAAATTACTCATGCGGCTACT
>JBMZCY010000313.1:0-1978 GCA_049613825.1 Planktomarina sp. | reverse complement strand
TCATAAAATAAAGGATACTGAATAATCAGTAAATTTCAATGTGGTCATGCAATCCAATACCCTTCATTGGGCCAGCCTCCACATGTCCCCATTCCTCACAACTAAATCACGTTCGCGCAGCCTAAGCAGCGCCAGATACGCCCTGTTGTACGCACTGCGATAAGACACGTGTGGCAGTTCTTTGTGTATCACACGGGCCATTTGTGACGCCGTGCTAGGTCCGCATTCTTTCAGCGCTTCCAGTATTATCCGTGTCGCTGCTGTTTTGCGCATTGGTATATAAAAGTTGACGTTCGGCGTATCGACCCCGCGCATCCCTAAGATCACCTCGGCCAGCATACCCTGCTGCCCACCTTGCTTGCGTAGCGCCAGTAATGCGCTGTTTATTGTTCTATCCTGCATAGGGCAGTGTACGAATTGTCGGCCTGTTTTGGCAGGTATGTTGTTGGTGCGTTTGCTACCTAAGGCCGCAATAACCTCGGGGGAATTGAGGCGTAGCCGAAAGGGGGCAGCGCCCCAAAACTACACCATCGGTTCCGTCAAAACCTGTTCAACCCCCTGATCCACCCGCGTATAAAAACACGACCGCCGGTTCGTGTGACATGCAGGCCCCACTTGTTCGATCATCACAATCAAACAATCCCGATCACAGTCCAGGCGCATCTCAATCAACGCCTGAGTATGCCCGCTGGTTTCCCCTTTCACCCAAAACGCCTGCCGCGACCGCGACCAATAGGTCACCTTCCGCGTTTCTATCGTTTGGGTCACAGCTTCGGCGTTCATCCATGCCATCATCAGCACTTCGCCGGTCTGCGCATCCTGTGCAATTGCGGGGATCAGCCCTGCGGCATCATATTTCAGATTTGATGGATCAAACGTCATGGTCACCCTCTTGCATTCGCGTCTCCCCCCTATCTATGATGCAGGCTACGAAAGGCCAAGCCATGTCTGCAAACACCGATCTTATCAAACTCTATTCGACCCGCATTCTGGCGCTGGCTACGGATGTTCCGCATCCAGGTCGATTGGACGCGCCGGATGGCACGGCGACAGAACGGTCGCCGATTTGTGGCAGTCAGGTGATTGTGGATGTGGCAATGTCAGACGGTAAAATCGTGGACTTCGCCCAAGACGTGAAAGCCTGCGCCTTGGGGCAGGCAAGTGCCGCTGTCGTCGGTGCAAATGTCATTGGGCGATCCTTATCCGAAGTCGAAGCCGCCTATGCCGAACTATCCGCCATGTTGAAAGACAACGGCCCGGCACCGACTGCGCCGTTCGAAGACTTAATCGTTCTGACCCCCGCGATAGATTACGG
Organism: Planktomarina sp.; assembly: GCA_049613825.1. Classification (GTDB taxonomy): domain Bacteria; phylum Pseudomonadota; class Alphaproteobacteria; order Rhodobacterales; family Rhodobacteraceae; genus Planktomarina. The sequence continues at coordinate 663 of JBMZCY010000313.1, read as the reverse complement.
CAACCGTCATGCCTCGATCCTACTGGCCCTAAAAGCCACGATTGCCGCCTGTAAAGCCGCCGCATAAAATCAGAACCACAAAAAAACCGCCGCACTTCAGGGGATACTGAAGGCGGCGGAGGTATGCGTGATGTAAGATCGGGAACACCATCAGGGTGGGCAGCACCCAAATGGTAAGACAGGCAGTGTCATGGGGGTATGCGCAACACGTGGGATAGGGTTAACGCAGGTCCGGATCTTTTAAGTCATCAACGCGGGCAGTGTGAAACTGGGTTAAATCGCGGGGATAAACAGACCGATGTACAGCATCGCCATGATTGCAAATGCGCCCAATGCGTCTTTGATCATATCGACTGTGTGTGCTTTTGTGGCGGCGGCGTTTCGTGTCTGTTTCATATTGTTGCTCGTTTGTTCTGTTCTTTTGTTGCGCCTTTGTTCTCATATTTCTTCACCATCTGTAAAGAACTTTTAATGAACATTTGTGAACAAATCAGAACATTTCTACTAACCTACTGAAATCAAACGAATAGCTTTGTCCTGTTCCATTAACCAAAGTAAATTTTTAACCGCTTTGCCGCGCTGACTAGCAAGTGTCGGATCAGTGTCCAACAACATACGCGCATCTTTATGAGCCACGGCCATAAGACCGGATTGACGTTCTAA
>JBMZCY010000312.1:0-2223 GCA_049613825.1 Planktomarina sp. | reverse complement strand
TCGCAATAGCCATAACTATGGCCACACCAACAAACGTGCACAGCAGAGTTTTAGAGACTATTTCCATTGTTCCTTCGATCAACATCGCATGAGCGATGCTGCTGCTGACAATCACAACGGCCAAGCCCGTGTGTGTCCGACGCCAAATGCGTAGTCGAAAACGGTGACGCCATACAGCGATGAACGCAGATGCAAAGACAGCCCACATTGCAATGGCCCCCCAGATCGCAAACCAATTAGGCGATCGAAAAAGAAGGACATCTAAGACGTCAGGTGGGCTTGTGATCCATAAGGCCGCGACATGCACCACTACGGCAGCAACCAACCCAGCGCCAATCCAGCGGTGGATGCGACGGCCGCGATAAGGTGAAATGCCGGGCAGGCTTTGCACCGCAAGCAGTGGCTGCAAAAACAAAAGCGCGAGTGCAACGATGCCAGCGAACCCAGCAGCGATGTAGATGGGGTCACGCCACTGTAATTGTGGACTCATCACGGCAAAACAAACTGGCACAATCAATATGCTCGTCATGAGCATCCATACAAGTATGCTGCGTGCAGCGCGGGAGTTGGAAAACCGCACCCGGATCAGACAGGTTGCAGTACGAAATCCGCCATAAGGCTCGTATTCGATGAACTTGCCAAAACGGGGCGCAGAAAAACAGTTTCAAAGTCATCACCGTCATATGCAAGGTGACCGTGTGCCTGCCCAAAGGCAGGGACAATCTGCGGCATTTCATGACGGAAAATCCCATTCGCATCGGTCAGTGTTGCGCCATGGCTTTCGGGATCACGTTCATGCCCTTCGGTTGTATGGGCCTAGATTTGGATTCGCTGACCGGCAAGGGGCACACCATCGCCAGCGCCGCGCACGGTGCCAGCCATCCAAAAACCGCCGCCGCCGATACCCGCAAGCACAAAGTGACAACGGACAGCAATCACAAGTTTAACATCGCACTGAACCCGCTGGATTATGACGTCACAGCGGATGCGCCAAATCAAAAGTGGGCTGGCGATATCAGCTACATTTGGACGTGGGAGGGATGGCTGTATCTGGCTGTCATCCTCGACCTGCATTCAAGGCGTGTGATCGGCTGGGTCGTCTCGAACCGGATGAAGCGTGATCTGGCAATCCGAGCGTTACAGAAGGCCATTGCGTTCTGCTTCCGGCCCAAAGACTGCATCCACCATACGGATCGCGGGTCGCAATATTGTTCTCACGATTATCAGAAGGTCCTGCGCCAACATGGGTTCAACGTGTCGATGTCTCGCAAAGGAAATTGTTACGACAATGCCGCAGGCGAGACCTTCTTTAAGACGATCAAAGCTGAACTGATCTGGCGGCGATCATGGGAAACGAGGCGACAGGCTGAGATGGCAATCTTTGAATACATCAACGGCTTCTACAATCCGCGACGCCGTCATTCAGCGTTGGGGTGGAAAAGCCCTGTCGCCTTCGAACGAACGGTGGCTTAAACGAGCACCAGGGGCGGCACGAAACCACGACAGGTCCACATGGTGATTGATCCTATCTCTGACCTTATCTTCGCCTATCGTGGGTGGTCAAAGTTGAACCTGCCCCGTGGGGCGATAATACCCGCCGCCTGCCAAGATCGGGCTCCGCGATTTCCGTTTGAAGAAGACAGAAATTAGCTGTTAAAGGGTTGTTCATATGGGCACCACGATGATTTCCAAGAATTGGTAGAAATGCGGTTCTGGTACAAATTCTACACCAAAGATCCAAGCGATGCCTTAGCGCTTAGCAGCTTTCGCATAGACCATGCTTTTGTCGCGTTTACCTACTGCGATCACTGACACAATAAGCCGGTTATCGGTAACCTCATAGACGAGGCGAAAACCTGCTTGCCGCAGTTTGATTTTGTAACGGTCTTTCGCACCATGAAGCCTGTCCTTTGGGACGCGCGGATTCTCAAGACGCTCCGCAAGCTTCGTCTTGAACTGCGTTTTTATAGCCGCCCCGAGTGCATTCCATTCCTTTAACGCTAAAACGTGGAATTCAAGACTATAGGTCACTTAAACCCACCGCCACAAATGGTCCCCCGGCGCGTTCATTGGCCACGGCGTTCAATTCTGCGTCCTCCAAGCGTTCGACCATCGCTTGATATTCATCGGCTGGGACGCAATAAAACGCAGGCTCATTACGGTTCAAAATTGCCACTGCTCCACCATGACCAGCCGCAACGGTCCCCATCGGGTTTTTCTTTA
>JBMZCY010000311.1:0-2230 GCA_049613825.1 Planktomarina sp. | reverse complement strand
AAGAACCTGCTGTCACGGGGGCAGGAAATTCAGGTGGACGTGGCAGAAGAAGACAAAGTGTGCGCTGCATTGGCTCCCGGTCAGATTAGCCTTCACCACGGCCTAACGGTACACGGATCCGGTCCCAACATCACCGATGACCGTCGCATTGGCGCCGTGATCCGATACCTGTCACCGCATGTGCAAAAGCCGGGCGGGCATATCGATTACGGATTTGCAGCACGTGGGAATTGCGACACCGGGAACTACACCCTGACCCCTGCCCCGCAAGGTTGGTTTGAGCCCGCAGATATGGAGTTGTACGAACAGATCCGCGAAGATCAGGCAAAAGTGATGATGGCAGGTGCGACAGGCAATGCGGATATGTATTCATAATGGAACGTGTTAAATTCACCGCGATGAAAGACGGCGATAAAGCCGATTATGATTTCCTGACCGACCATGAAATCGACTACACCAAAGGCACGGCTGACCGCTTGCTGAAGGCGATGGTGACGTTGGACGAAGGATTGTCCGGTTATCAAATCAGCCGCCTTGGCCATTCCCTACAATCTGCCACGCGCGCAGAACGGGATGGGGCGGATATCGATTGGGTCGTCTCAGCCCTGTTGCACGACATTGGCGATATCTTTGCGCCGTATAATCACGATGAATATGCGGCGGCGATCCTAAAGCCGTTTGTGCGGGAACAGTGTACGTGGGTTGTGGAAAAGCATGGTGATTTTCAAATGATTTACTATGGCCATCATGTGGGCGGGAACGCGAACAAGCGCGACCAATACGCGGGGCATCTTTACTTCGATGACTGTGTGCAGTTTTGTGAACGCTGGGATCAAAGCAGCTTTGACCCTGATTACGATACTTTACCGTTGACGCATTTCACCGACCGTGTGCATCAGGTCTTTGCGCGTGTGCCTTATGACCCTGCGGTCCTCTGCACCGGGCAACGTGTGCCTTTGGTGGTTTAGCGCTGCCTCCGGCGGAGGTTTTTCTATCAAGAAGAATGCGGGTGTCTTGGCCTTTGACCCAGCGTTGGGTATGTGACGTGCAAACCAGATATTGGACACACGATCATGGCATTGGACAAGACATTCAACCCGGCAGAAGCCGAGGCACGTATTTACGCAAATTGGGAGGCACAGGGCTGTTTCAAAGCAGGGTCACACGTGGCCAGCAAGAACAGCACGTCAACCTATTCCATCATGATCCCACCACCCAACGTGACGGGCGTTCTGCATATGGGGCATGCGTTTAATAATACGTTGCAAGACATTCTGATCCGGTGGAAGCGGATGCAGGGGTTTGACACGCTGTGGCAAGCAGGCACCGACCATGCGGGGATCGCCACGCAGATGGTGGTTGAGCGTCAGTTGAATGAACAGGGTTTGAAGCGGACCGATTTCAGCCGCGAGGATTTTTTGAAGAAAATCTGGGCGTGGAAAGAGCAGTCCGGTGGGACCATTGTATCCCAGCTGAAACGTCTGGGGGCGTCTTGCGACTGGGACCGGACGGCGTTCACCATGGCGGGGGCTGCGGGCGACACGCGCACAGGACATGAAAATTCGCCGAACTTCCATGATGCCGTGATCAAAGTCTTTGTCGACATGTACAACAAGGGCTTCATCTATCGCGGCAAGCGGTTGGTGAACTGGGACCCGCATTTTGAGACTGCTATTTCTGATCTGGAAGTCGAGAACATCGAAACGCCAGGCCACATGTGGCACTTCAAATACCCGTTAGCGGGGGGTGCGACCTATACCTACGTCGAAAAGGACGAGGATGGAAACGTAACCCTATCCGAGGAACGGGATTACATTTCCATCGCGACCACGCGGCCTGAAACCATGCTGGGCGACGGGGCGGTTGCTGTGCATCCAACGGACGAACGCTATGCGCCGATTGTTGGTAAGCTGGTTGAGATTCCGGTTGGGCCAAAAGAGCATCGCCGTTTGATCCCGATTATTACTGATGAATATCCGGACAAAGATTTCGGGTCGGGCGCGGTGAAGATTACAGGCGCGCATGATTTCAACGACTACCAAGTTGCGAAACGTGGTGGCATTCCGATGTATCGTTTGATGGATACAAAGGGCTGCATGCGGGCCGATGGTGCGCCCTATGCGGATGAAGCAGCCAAAGCGCAAGCCCATGCGAATGGTGCCGAGTTCACCGAAAACGAAGTCGATGCGATCAACCTGATCCCTGATGACATTCGCGGGCTTGATAGGTT
>JBMZCY010000310.1:0-2232 GCA_049613825.1 Planktomarina sp. | reverse complement strand
CCGTGTTCGCGGTGTAAGGCATTGCTGGTCGTCGATAATGTCGGCCTGTCCCCGCGAGGACATCCCTTGCTGTCCGATGTTTCGTTCACCCTGAACGCAGGCGAAGCGCTGATTATTCGTGGCCCAAATGGGATTGGAAAGACGACATTTTTACGCGCTGTGGCTGGGCTGATCCCATTAACGTCTGGCACGATCACTGCCCCTGATATCGCGTTTTCAGGCCACGCAGACGCGATCAAATCCGCGATGACAGTGGCTGAGAATTTAACCTTTTGGGCGAAGGTTTTTGGAACGTCTGCTCATTTGGATCAGGTCCTGCAAGACTTCGACCTCACCACTCACTCCGACCGCCCAGCAGGTAACATGTCTGCCGGTCAAAAACGCCGCCTTGGGCTGGCGCGTCTTGTTATCACGCAGCGCAAACTGTGGGTGATGGATGAACCCACCGTGTCGCTGGATGCGTTCAGTGTGAAGTTATTGGTGCAGGTCATGCAACGGCATTTAGGGCAGGGTGGGATGATCCTCGCTTCCACGCATGTGGGCCTGCCGATTGATGCACGCACGCTGGACTTGTCCGATTTCCGTGCGACTGAAACCACGACCACAGGATTTGACGAGGCGTTCTTGTGATCGCCCTGTTCCTACGCGACCTGTCATTGGCGTTCCGGTCTGGTGGCGGCTTTGGCCTCGCACTTGTTTTCTTCCTGATTGTCGTAACCCTAGTCCCTTTGGCCCTTGGCCCCGACCAATCCCTGTTGTCAAAGGTAGCCCCCGGTGTCCTCTGGCTCGGCGCGTTGCTCGCCTGTCTTTTATCCCTCGACCGCATCTTTGGGCTGGACCACGAAGACGGCACACTAACCATCCTTGCCACAGCACCGATGCCGTTGGAGGGGACGTTCATTGCTAAGGCTGCAGCACACTGGGTAACGACAGGCTTGCCCTTGGCATTAGCGGCCCCAGCACTGGGCATATTGTTAGACGTGCCATCATCCGCAAGCTGGGCCATCAGCCTCGGCCTCCTCCTCGGCACACCTGCATTATCTTTAATTGGCGCTTTCGGCGGTGCATTAACCCTCGGCATAAAGCGGGGGGGATTGCTCCTATCACTCGTCGTGCTTCCCCTTTACGTCCCCACCTTAATCTTTGGGGCCGAGGCAGCACGCAGGGCGGCAATTGGCACATCACCCGACATTCCGCTGATCCTTCTTGGGGCGATCACACTCTTCTCTACCGCAATCTTCCCCTTCGCGGGGGCTGCGGTATTACGTATCAACTTGCGGTGAAGGCCTTTACGCCGCCGCACAAATAGGCACATAGGCCATATGGCATTCTGGGAATTCGCAAATCCGAAACGGTTCATGGGCTGGTCTGGCAAGGTGTTGCCCGTGACCGCCGTGCTGGCCGTTGCACTGTTATCTGCCGGCTTGATCTGGGGGTTCTTCTTTACGCCCGATGATTTCCGCCAAGGGTCGACGGTCAAGATTATCTATCTGCATGTTCCTTCGGCATTTTCAGCCATTAATGGCTACCTTGTGATGTTCATTGGTAGCCTGTTCTGGTTGATCCGCCGTCATCATGTATCCGCATTGGCCGCGAAAGCCGCAGCCCCCATTGGCGCGATCATGACCCTGATTGCATTGGCCACGGGTGCTATCTGGGGTCAACCAATGTGGGGGACATGGTGGGTTTGGGATCCAAGGTTAACCAGCTTTCTGATCCTGTTTTTGTTCTACGTTGGATATATCGCGCTTTGGGCGGCGATCGAAGACCCTGATACTGCTGCAGATCTAACATCGGTCTTAGCCATCGTTGGGTGCATATTTGCGCTCCTGTCCCGTTATGCGGTGCTGTTTTGGAACCAAGGTCTGCACCAAGGCACCACGGTCACCGTCGCGGACGGGGTGGACCAGGACAATATCGCAAACATTTTCTTCTGGCCGCTGATGGTGTCGATTGCAGGGTTTGTTGCCTTGTTCATCACGTTGCTTCTGCTTGGTACTCGCACAGAAATTAGGACTCGCCGCTTGCGGGCATTGCATCAAAGGGAGGCGCGTCAATGATGCCCGATCTGGGTAAATATGCCGCCGAAGTCACTGCCGCCTACGGTGTCAGCCTTACGCTTTTGGCCACTTTGATTGCCGTCTATGTCATCCGCAACGCCCGAGTGCGCCGTGCTTTGAAAAAGGCTGAGGAACGTTCGGATGCGTAACATACTGTTCATTCTTCCCGTAC
>JBMZCY010000309.1:0-2244 GCA_049613825.1 Planktomarina sp. | reverse complement strand
CAGCGACGCATCCCGTGCCTCCAGATCATCTTGCAGCGCTGCAATCTGCGCTTTCAAAATGTCATCAGATTGCGAGGATCGCGTACTGGAAAACAGCTCGGCCTTTGGATGCACATCTTCGATGCTGCCCTCAATCCGGTCCAGCGCCTGTGTCAGTCGCAGTTCTAGCGCTACAAAGTCTGTCATGGTCGGATCACCTTTTAACACGGGTTACGATTCGTCTTATTTGATTAACCTTAGTGTATGGCAACCGATAGGTAACGACAAAGCATGGGATTGCTTGCACTTGCGGGGCAAATTGGTAGGAACAGGCAAGTTTTAGCCCTAACAGAAAGACACCCCCGTGGATTTGAAAGCCCTTGCCGCAAAAAACCCTGATCACTGGACCAAAGCAGCCGCCATTCGTGCGCTGACATTGGATGCCGTTGCTGCCGCAAATTCCGGACATTCCGGCATGGCAATGGGTATGGCAGATGTTGCAACCGTTCTGTTCGAACATCACCTGAAATTTGATGCTGCTGATCCACGCTGGGCCGACCGCGACCGGTTCATCCTGTCTGCGGGCCATGGGTCGATGTTGATTTATTCGCTGCTGCATCTGACGGGCTATGCCGATGTGACATTGGATCAGATCAAAAACTTCCGCCAAATGGGTGCAATCACTGCGGGTCACCCAGAATTTGGTCATGTGTCGGGTGTAGAAACAACAACAGGTCCGTTGGGTCAGGGCATCGCGAACTCTGTCGGGTTTGCCATGGCTGAGGAACATTTGCGGGCTGTGTACGGCAAGAAAGTTCAAGACCACTATACATACGTCATCGCCGGCGACGGTTGCTTGATGGAAGGTATTTCCCAAGAGGCCATCGCCTTGGCGGGTCGTCAGAAACTGGGCAAGCTGATCGTCATGTGGGACGACAACAACATCACCATCGACGGTACAGTCGATCTGTCCGACCGCACAGACCAAGTGAAACGGTTTGAGGCTGCAGGCTGGCATGTCCAATCTATCGACGGTCACGATCCAGAGGCCATCAACGCGGCACTGGAAGCCGCCAAGAAAGCTGGCAAGCCATCTATGATCGCGTGCAAAACCCACATTGCATTGGGTCACGCCGCACAAGATACCTCCAAGGGTCACGGCGCCCTGACCGATCAGGATCAGTTGAAAGCTGCAAAAGACGCATACGGCTGGGATCACGGTCCGTTTGTCGTTCCGGCAGATGTGAAAGCGTCATGGGAAGCAACCGGCAAACGTGGTGCGTCCGAGAACGCAGACTGGAGAGCACGCTTCGACGGCATGTCCGCGAACAAGCAAGCACAGTTCACACGGTCCTTCGCATGGGAAGCACCGAAGAAACTGTCTGCGACGATCAAAGCCTTCAAAAAGCAAATGGTCGCCAGCCTGCCAAAAGTTGCAACCCGCAAAGCATCTGAAATGGTGCTGAACGTTGTGAACCCGATTATGCCGGAAACCATTGGGGGGTCTGCGGATCTTACAGGGTCCAACAACACAAAATCTGGCGACATGACGACGTTCGACATCGACAACCGTGGCGGTCGCTATGTATATTACGGCATCCGCGAACACGGCATGGCCGCAGCCATGAACGGTATGGTCCTGCATGGTGGTGTGCGCCCTTACGGTGGCACGTTCTTTACCTTCACCGATTACGCCCGTGGCGCGATGCGTTTGTCAGCCTTGATGGGTGCACCGACAATCTACGTCATGACACACGATTCCATCGGTGTTGGCGAAGATGGTCCAACCCACCAACCGGTTGAACACCTGGCAATCTGCCGCGCGACACCGAACAGCCTGACGATTCGTCCTGCTGACGTGACAGAAACGGCAGAGGCATGGGAAGTCGCACTGGCAACCAACGACAAGCCAACCGTGTTGGCACTGACTCGTCAGGGCCTGCCTGCGCTGCGTAAGGATTACAAATCCAACAACATGGTCGAAAAAGGCGCATATGTTCTGGCTGATGCGATTGGCAAACGTCAGGTTATTCTGATGGCAACAGGCTCCGAAGTCAGCACAGCGATGGAAGCCCGCGAAACGTTGCAGGCCCAAGGCATCGGCACACGCGTTGTGTCCATGCCGTGCTGGGAACTGTTTGAGGCACAAGATGAATCCTACCGCCGCAAAGTCCTACCAGCAGGTCCAGTGCGGGTCGCTGTTGAGGCTGGTGCACGTCTGGGCTGGGACCGTTATCTGTGCGGCGAACGTGGCAAGCACAACAA
>JBMZCY010000308.1:0-2277 GCA_049613825.1 Planktomarina sp. | reverse complement strand
ATATCATCGGACGATGTCCAGCCCATCAAAGGGTCCACGTCGCGCGAGCTGGCCTGCGGGAATTCCAGAACCCAAGATTTGGTTTTGGCGGTGCCGGACGACATTGCGGTTCGTGCTGGCTGATAGATTCGTGCGCGCATGATGTGTACTCCTGTTGCGGAACACATACTTTGCGACTGGGGAACGGGCAAGGCGTTTCGAAACGCCTTTCACCTCAGCGCTGCGGGATGGTGCAACGGTGCAATGTGATCCGCAAACCACCATTAGGGAACGGTCCCACAGGTTCGCCCCACGGCAGTCCCGTCGCCATCGCCAGTGCGTTTTCGGACGTCACGAGCCCGACACGCCAGCCACCAAAATGTTCCAGCAGCGTTTTGCCCAGCGCACCGTACAGACCATAAAGCTGTTTTTTATTCCCGATCCGCGCACCGTAGGGCGGGTTAATCATCACCAATCCCTTCTTGTCGGTAGGTGGTGTCAGGTCTGAAATCGCTTGGCGCGTGAAGGTCACAACGCCCCCTAGTCCAGCTTGTTTTGCGTTTGCAGTAGCCGACTGGATCGCACCTTGATCGCGGTCATAGCCGAAGAACAGTGGCGCAACAGGCTGAGGATCAGCAGCTTTCGGCGCCATTGTCTTGAACCCCAAATCTTCATAACCGAAAGAACGGCTGCGGCCCGCATGCAGGCCAATCGCCATTTCGGCCGCCTCGATCGGAAACGTGCCAGACCCGCACATGGGGTCAACGACGGGTTCCCCTGTTTGATAGTTACAGGCCCGCAGGCACACAGCCGCCAGGTTCTCCCGAATAGGAGCTTTACCCACAGCACCTTTGTGCCCCCGCTTATGCAAGCTGTCGCCAGAAGTATCGACACTGATCGTAACCAGATCATCTTCGATCCGAACTTTCAGCCGGACGGTGGCTTCGTTCGAAACTTCACCACCAACTTCCGCCAGCACAGCATTCGCCACCCGTTCAGCAGCACCCTTATTGTGATAAATCTTCGACTTCCGACACGTCGCCTCAACATGCACTTTGCCGCCACGCACCAGAATATCGCCCCACGGCACCTTCCGCGCACGTTTGTCCAGCTGCGCCATATGCATCGCACGAAATTCGGCCACACGCAGCAGCACCCGCACCGCCCCGCGCATTTCGCGGTTAGCGTGGACGACATGATCCAAAGTGCCTTGAAAGGTCACACCACCGGGCACGGCTTCGGGATTTGGAAAATGACGCTCTTGCGCCTCGGCCAAGACGAATTTTTCTAACCCCGGCGGGGCAACAAGGAAGATTTCATAGGTGTCCATGCCCCCGTAATGAACAGGATGCGAGGGAAAGGTCTAGCGATAAGGTGACAGCTTGATCACGGTCGGGTCGAAATACCCGAACATGGTAAACGCCATGGACAGGGAAATTTGATCTTCTTCGCTGAACTGGCTGAAATCTAAAGCTGACAAACGATCTTTCAGCACAGGCCCGTTCAGCCACGCAAATAAGACATCCAGAATATCCAACTCAGTATACTGCAATTCATACATATTAAAATGATACAGCCCGTCTTTCCTCAGCGCGCCCGAAGACAAAAGCGTTTTGCAAAATGCCGCGAAATAACCGTCGCCGACAATCGGATCATCAAACACAACATTCATGCCGTTGATGGCCTTATGTACCGGTAAGCCGCCCACAAGTATCACAAGGAACAATGACATCGGCGTCCAGATCGCGCCATCATGCAAATCTTCCCATGCAAAGTATAAGAGTGCTGCCTGATACCAATCCTCAATCGCTTGCCATTCTTCAGTATCGAACAAGTCAGGCGTCTTCTTCAAAGCCTGCCCAAAGCGGGACATTTCATTTCCGCTGCCATGATAATCCACCAGTTCATCCTGCGCGATAATATCCAGATATCGCGGCATCAGCGCTTTCAAATCATCGGTGTTCGCCGGTAACCCATGGGCAGAATTGGTATATTCCCAGATCGCTTCAACCCGCAGATGTCGTACAGGCGTGTCGATAATCTCACGCCGTGTTTCTTCGCTCATGCAGACGTTGCAATGGCACACCTCAAGCGTTTCAGACACTTTGTATCTCGCGAAGGCATCGTAGGCCCGTTCGACCGTAGCGCGCAAAGTTACAGCAAATGGATTAACCTGATCTGACATTTCCTAAATTACCCGCTTGCTGAATCTTAAAAAGGGGCCAAGTTACACAGCAAGCCAAGGACTTTGCAAGATGCACAACAATAACCCCGAATCCATGCCTGCCCTAACCCACG
>JBMZCY010000307.1:0-2286 GCA_049613825.1 Planktomarina sp. | reverse complement strand
TAACTACAGCTTCCAGACACCGGATGCTGGTACATACTGGTACCATTCTCACTATCTGTCTTATGAACAGGTGGAGCGAGGCCTTTACGGGGCCTTAATCGTGGATGATCCGACCCCACCAGATGTGGATCATGATATCGTCGCTGTGATTGACGACTGGTTGATAAACGAAGCTGGCGAGCTGGACGAAAATTTTGGCAACCGCCATGAACTGTCCCATGCCGGGCGCGTCGGCAATTTTGCACGTGCAGTGTTGTCGCAAGATACGGTCAGATTAGGGGACCGCATCAGGTTGCGAATGATCAACGCGGCAACGGCACGGGTGTTCGCGCTGAATCTTGCAGGGTTGAACGGACAAGTTGTGGCGCTGGATGGGATGAACTTGAGCCAGCCATTGCCGATGGACACCCTGACCCTTGCACCTGCGCAACGCATTGATTTGATCGCGGATGTTGTGGCCGCGCCCGACATCAGTTTCCGAACCCGTCGCGGCAACTATCTGCTGGGATCGCTGGCTTTGGATGGGGAAAACGCCAACCGTGGCACTGGGCCCATTCCCGCACTTGCACAAACAAATGTTGTGGCTCCCGATCTTTCCAATTCAATTGAACTGACCCTGAACATGCAGGGCGGGGCTATGGCGCGGGGGCACGGTGGCGATGACCTTTGGGCCTTTAACGATGTATCCGGCCTTCCCAATGTGCCCTTTGGCACGTTTCAGCGCGGGCAGACCGCAGTGATTAATTTGGTCAACCGCACTTCTTTCCCGCATGGAATGCACCTGCATGGACACCACTTTTCGGAACTGACACCGGACGGTCAGCTGGGTCCCTATAGGGACACCACCTTAGTTGAAGCCGGAGAATCTCGCAAGATTGCCTGTGTCTTCGACAACCCAGGGCGTTGGTTGTTCCATTGTCATATGCTGGGCCATCAAGCGGCGGGCATGAAGACGTGGGTAACGGTTGCCTAACGCCTGCGTTTTGCCATTTCACGATACAGTCCTTCCTGGCTATCGGCAATATTTAGGGCCGCTGTTGAACAGTGGCCCTATTCGCATCTGTAGTCGGCTTGAATGACGGCAGTGAAATACGTTCGACGTTTATAACCCCGACGAGATGACGTAACCGGTACGCCCGTCCTCACAAATGACACTGGCAACGCTGCGACTTTCCATTTTTTGAAGGGTACACCCTTCGATCAATTGGATTTGATATGCCCCGACTGGCGGTTGCTCCGTGTCTTGCCCAACCGCATTTATACATGCGCATCCGCCAAGCATAAGCAGTGACAGCAATTTGACTGCGGTGCTCATTCAATGGTGCGAAGTCTGTTGACAAAGACACCGTCTGTTTTCAATTGGCTTGCGTCCGTCTGTAATTTGTCCTCTGCCTTTCCGTGACAAGAATTGCCGACCACAGCAAACATCACGGCGTGGACCCCAACACACAACGCTATTGGTGCAAACAATCCCAGGTTCGTGAACAGCCCTGCAATCGTTCCACCAGCGAGGAGGAACGCGCCTATTGGAAGCAGCATGACGGCACAGCAAATCGCCATTCCCGCGTGCATCAGCCCAAAGCCCGACGATTTTTCGGTGTGCGTTGTATTACTCATGGCATTTCCTTCTTAGGATGGCGTAGTTTCAAGAATGACTGCTGAACCAACCGCAGGTCAACTTTACATTCTGCGACATTCTCATTACGATTCATGCACAACAGAAGGACTGTTGGACATTCGATCTATTTAGTGTTCCAAAACCTACGCAGTATTGAAGTTGTGTTTCGGGAAAAATAATCAGCTCAAACACCCTATTCGATTACACATCAGATAATCCCGTACCCGAAGGTCACAATGCCAAGATGTGGCGGTTGCACAACGAATGCAGTGACTGACGGTTACATTCGGATACAAACAGGGGGCGGGACGCCCCCCGACTTTTGTTCTATAAGGTGTCTATGAGCACACCTGCCCGTATTCTTATCGTTGATGACCATGCCGAAATCCGCACGGCAATTGCGTCATATCTGACCCGTGAAGGCTTTCGCGTTGCCGCAGCGGCAAACGGGGCAGAGATGGATAATCACCTTGTAGATCACACCGTTGACTTGTTGGTTTTGGATGTGATGATGCCCGATGAAGATGGGCGTAGTATTTGTGCTCGACTGCGTCGTAGCAGTGATATGCCAATCCTCATGGTGTCGGCTTTGGATGCAGACGACCAGAAGATTGAAGGTCTGAACATTGGGGCAGATGATTATCTTGCCAAGCCCTTCAACCCTAAAG
>JBMZCY010000306.1:0-2290 GCA_049613825.1 Planktomarina sp. | reverse complement strand
TCTGATCGCGCGCGCGGATGCGAACACGAAAGCTGTCACAGATTTTGTCGCCGCAAACGACTGGATCGACTTCCTAGCCGTTGATCCAGCGACACGCTCTAACACATCTGTCTGTCTCAAGTTCACGGACGCGCGCATCACAGATGGTGCGGTCTTTGCCAAAGCTGTTGCAAAACGGCTTGCCGATGAAAACGTCGCGCTCGACATCGGGGCCTACCGCGACGCGCCTCCCGGCTTGCGGATCTGGTGTGGCGGTACGGTGGAAACGTCTGACATCGCGGCGATGCTGCCTTGGATCGAATGGGCCTATGATGCCGAAATTGCCGCCCAAACCTAATCAAACTTGTATGCACAGTCTGTGTACCGCTGGTGTACGCCCAGTGCATACCAATTTTCTATAAAAATGGAGTGCTGAAATGGCCCCTAAAGTTCTTATCTCTGACAAGCTGTCAGAAGCCGCCGTTCAAATTTTTCGCGATCGTGGAATCGATGTTGATTTCCAGCCGGACCTGGGGAAAGACAAGGTCGCTTTGTTAAAAGCGATCCCCAAATATGACGGGCTTGCCATCCGGTCAGCCACCAAGGCGACCGAGAAAATTATTAACAACGCCAACAACCTAAAGGTGATTGGCCGGGCCGGGATTGGGGTGGATAATATCGACCGGACTGCGGCCAGCAAAAAGGGTGTGATCGTGATGAACACACCTTTTGGCAACATGATCACCACCGCAGAACATGCCATTGCGATGATGTTTGCAGTGGCCCGCCAGATACCAGAGGCAAGTGCCTCTACCCATGCGGGCAAGTGGGAAAAATCCAAATTTATGGGGGTTGAACTGACGGGCAAAACCCTAGGCGTGATTGGTGCAGGCAACATCGGTGGCATCGTGTGCAAACGCGCCGTGGGGCTGAAGATGAAGGTCATTGCCTATGATCCGTTCTTGTCAGAAGAACGCGCAGACAAGCTGGGTGTGGAAAAGGTTGACCTGGACTATCTGTTGGGGCGGTCTGATTTCATCACACTACATGTGCCGAAAACGGATCTAACGGCGAATATTATCAACGCGGATGCGCTGGCGAAAACCAAGCCAGGCGTGCGGATTATCAACTGCGCCCGGGGTGGTTTGGTGGATGAAAATGCACTGGCTGATGCGCTTAAATCGGGTCATGTGGCTGGTGCGGCCTTTGATGTTTTTGCCGTTGAACCAGCCACTGACAGCCCGTTGTTTAACCTGCCCAACGTCGTCTGCACCCCCCACCTGGGTGCCGCCACAACCGAGGCGCAGGAAAACGTCGCACTGCAAGTCGCGGAACAAATGTCGGACTACCTTTTGACGGGTGCAGTGACCAATGCGCTGAACATGCCATCCGTCACGGCAGAGGAAGCTAAGATCATGGGGCCGTGGTTGAAACTGGCCGGACACTTGGGGGCATTTATCGGCCAAATGACCGATGAACCGATCAAAGCGATTAACATTCTGTATGATGGTGTCGTCGCCAACATGAACCTAGAGGCGCTGAATTGCGGCGTGATCGCAGGCATCATGAAGGCCGGAAATCCAGATGTGAACATGGTCAGCGCGCCAGTGATTGCCGCAGAACGCGGGATCAAGATCAGCACCACAAACCAGTCGAAATCCGGTGTGTTTGACGCCTATATCAAGGTAACAATCGTGACCGCCAAACGCGAACGATCTGTCGGCGGAACCGTGTTCAGCGATGGCAAACCACGCTTCATTCAGATCAAAGGAATCAACGTCGATGCCGAAATTGGCCGCCATATGTTGTATACCACCAACGATGACGTACCAGGTATTATCGGTCTGTTGGGGAACACGATGGGTAAAGCGGGTGTGAACATCGCGAACTTTACCCTAGGCCGCGACGCAGTAGGAGGGGAAGCGATTGCCCTGCTTTACATTGATCACGCGGTATCAGACGATGTCATCACAGCCCTGAATGCCACGGGCCAGTTTAGCCAAGTCAGCCGGTTGGAGTTTGACGTTTCGTGACCAAAATCTATGCCATAGGTGACATTCACGGCCACAGTGCCAAGCTGGACATTGCGCTGGACCGTATTGAAACAGACGGCGGTAAAGACGCCCAGATCGTTTTTCTGGGCGACTACACCGACCGGGGGCCTGACGGCAAAGGTGTTTTGGATCGTTTGGTTCAAGGTCAGGCCGCTGGGCGGAATTGGGTGTTCTTAAAAGGCAACCATGACCGGATGTTTGAATGGTTTTTGCAAACCCCTTCGCGGCAAGATTTGTATCTGTTCACAGATCTGTCT
>JBMZCY010000305.1:0-2290 GCA_049613825.1 Planktomarina sp. | reverse complement strand
ATCGGACGGCGGCCATAAGAACCGAATGACCTGCAAACATGTCGAGCAGAGTCATATGCCCCTTGGTATCTAGTAGCCCGCGATCATCGTGCTGACCGTGCAATTCAATCAAAGTTTCTGAAATTTGTCGTAAAATTTGACCAGAGACACGACGATCGTTCACATAAGCCGTCTTCTTACCATCGCGTGTATTAATACGGCGCAAGATCAGTTCATCCTCAGCCTCAAAACCAGCTTCGGCCAAAATCGCATGGGCGGGATGGTCAGCAGGCAGATCAAACCAAGCGGTGACTTCTCCTTTAGCAGCACCTTGACGCACCAATTCAGCGCGCCCCCGCCAGCCCAGAACAAACCCGAGCGAGTCCAGCAGGATCGATTTCCCCGCACCCGTTTCGCCCGTCAATACGTTCAGACCCGGCTGAAACGACAGTTCCAGCTGATCAATGATTAGCATGTCCCTAATGGAAAGTCCGCGCAGCATGCTAGGTTACAGCCATTCGCCTTTGATCATCTGACGATAGATCTGTGTCAGCCAATTGTTCCCCAGCGCTGACGGCTTCAGCCCCTGCCCTGTCAGCAAGGCAAAGCTGTCTGTGTACCATTCGGTGCCTTGGAAGTTATGCCCAAGGATGGCCCCTGCGGCCTGTGCCTCGGCATCCAACCCCAAGGACAGGTATGCTTCGATCAGACGATGCAAAGCCTCTGGCGTGTGGGACGTTGTTTGGAAATCCTCGACCACCACGCGAAAGCGTTTGACGGCGGCGCCATAATGCCCGCGCTTCAAATAAAACCGCCCTATTTCCATTTCTTTGCCAGCAAGGTGATCAAAAGCCAGATCGAATTTCAGCACAGCTTCCTTGGCGTATTCGCTGTCAGGATAGCGTTCGATCACAACCCGCAAAGATTGCAACGCTTGGAACGTTAGCCCTTGATCGCGACCCACTTCATCAATTTGATCATAGTACGACAACGCCAGCAGATACTGCGCATAGGCAGCATCTTCATCAGCAGGGTAAAAGTCCAAATATCGCTGCGCCGCAGACCGGCTGTTCGGATAGTCACCATTCTTGTGATGCGCGAAGGCCTGCATGATCAAGCCACGCTTGGCCCATTCGGAATACGGATACAGGCGTTCAATTTCACCAAAGTAGAAGGCAGCATCTTCGGCACGGCGACGGTTTAGTTCAAATTCACCACGATCGAAAATTTCTTTCGGGGTGTAATTCTCCAAAGGCAGTTCGGGCTTGTCACTTAACGATCCGCAGGCCGCAAGCCCCATCAGGACAACTGCGGCGACAGTCTGCTGCACAAAACGGCCCATGTGATGATGCCCCCAAATCAATTTTCAAATCACGGTTAGCACAAAGCTAACCCGCACAAAATGCGGCCGTTAAAAGTTTTTGGAGAATTTTTCGCAATTACGCAAGAACAGGCACATCTTCGCGCGTGACATCTGCACCTGGCAACAAGGCCATGGTTGCGCTGTCACATTCGAATGTCTCAAACGCGTCAGGCGTGTCAAACAACGCACGCAACAACATGTTTGTCAGCGTATGTCCGGCCTTGTGACCACAATACCGGGCAATAATCGGCGCACCTGCCAAAGCCAGATCGCCCATTGCATCCAGCATCTTGTGGCGCACAGGTTCGTCAGAATGGCGCAAGCCGCCAGGTGACAGAACAACGTCTTTGTCGAACACAACTGCATTTTCCAACGTGCCGCCCAAGGCCAGGCCATTGGCGCGCATCATTTCAACATCAGCATTGCGGCAGAAAGTTCGGCTGTCACACAGATCGTGCACAAACGCGCCGTTCGCCAACGTCATGGATTTTTCCTGATGACCGATGGCTGCTTCATCAAAGTCGATGACGAAATCCATACGGATCGCAGTATCTGGCTGCAATTCAGCCCAAGCATCCCCATTTTCAACACGCACAGGTTTCAGGATGCGAATTGCGCGAACAGGGGCAGATTGTTCTACGATACCTGCATCCAAGAATGCAGTCACAAATTCATGCGCACTACCATCAAGGATCGGCACTTCCGGCCCGTCTAGTTCAACCAAAGCATTGTTGATGCCACAACCTGCAAGGCCAGCCATCAAATGTTCAACAGTCGCAACCGACACACCATCAGCATTTACCAGACGTGTGCACAGTGGGGAGTGTTCGGCAAAGTCCCAAATGGCAGGAACAAACGCATCACCATCGACAGAGTCCATACGACGGAACCAGACACCCGTATTCACCGCACTGGGACGAATACGAAGTGTGACGGGGTTACCCGAAT
>JBMZCY010000304.1:0-2291 GCA_049613825.1 Planktomarina sp. | reverse complement strand
GTGTGACCCGCCCGTTTACCCACATAACGACCAATAATCGGGCCACCAGCAAGCGCCAGATCGCCCATGGCATCAAGCATCTTGTGACGCACGGGTTCATCCACATGCCGCATGCCACCGGGGCTTAACACCTCGGCACCATCAACGACCACAGCGTTCAACAGTGTTCCCCCCAATGCCAGGCCGTTGGCACGCATGGTGTCCACGTCTGAGTTGCGGCAAAATGTACGGCTATTACAAAGTTCATGAACAAAAGCGCCATTGGCAAGGTTCATTGACTTTGATTGCGCACCAATCGCCGCATCGGGAAAATCTATTGCGAATTCCATCTCCATCCCAGTTGCGGGATAAAGGGCCGCGTGGGCGCCGTTCTCAGAAACTTCGACGGTTTGCAAAATCTTCATCGCCCGAACAGGTGCTGATTGTTCAACCAAACCAACGGATAAAAAGCGTTTTACAAACTCTACTGAACTGCCATCCATAATCGGGACTTCGGCGCCAGAAATATCGACAATCGCGTTGCTGATACCACAGCCAGACAAAGCCGCCATGATATGTTCAACCGTCGCAACAGAAACGCCATCAGCATTTACCAGGCGTGTGCATAACGCAGAGTGAACCGCAAACTGCCAATTGGCAGCCACGAAGTTATCACCTACTTTGATATCCGTCCGACGAAACCAGATACCCGTTTCAACCGCCGCCGGACGAACAGTCATGACCACATCTTGGCCATCGTGTAGTCCCACACCGTGAAAGGTTACATCTGATCTAAGTGTTTTCTGCACAAATCAATCCGTCATTGCCAAGGCGCTCGGCCTCGGTGACTGACTATTTTCTTTGAAGGCTTGGAACAATTCACTCTTTGTAACGGAATGAAACAAGTTAATACGAATGAAAGCAAAATCGTGCTGATACCCAAATGTGATTAGATCAACCCGTTGTTTTAAAAGAAAAAGGGCGCCAAGTGGCGCCCCGAATTCTGTCATACTTGGATCGGCTTTAATTCGCCTGGCGGCGCAAAAACGCGGGAATCTCAACTTGATCTTCCGAATCCTGATACGCGTCATCATGATCAAATGACTGTGGCTGACTGGCCAACGTTGGCTGGACATGTGCGGATGACGTGTGTTCTGCTTGGCCTGTCATACGGTTGATCAAGGAGTTAATCCCAAAACGCCCACGTCCCGCAGTATCTTCTGCACGGGTTTCAACTTCCAATCGTTGACTGGTCGATGACGGTGTTTTTTCAACCGCAGCACGCAAACGCGCCATCGCTTCTGGACCTGGTGTCCCTGCTGAAGCAACCTGAGGTCGCGGCACAACGAAGGTCGCGGCGGGCATTGCAGGCGCTTCTTCAACCATATATGTTTCAACATCTTGGGCCGCTGGTTGATACGCGGGCTCTGGCACAATGTCCTCGGCCTCAAACTCATCCATATCAAAGAAGCTATCGCGTGCTTCGGCAGGTTCTGCCTCTGCAGCAGGGCGCATAAAACTTAGCTCAGATGCAGGGACTTCTTCAAACGCGTCAACAACAGGTTCTGGTGCCGCCGCAACTGCATCAACGCGACGTCCAGCCATCGGGGCCGCCATGTTTGCTTGGCTTGCATCGATGCCCGTAGCCACAACGGACACGCGCATTGCACCACCCAAAGTGGTATCCATGGTGGACCCCACGATGATATTTGCGTCTGGATCGACCTCTTCGCGAATACGATTTGCAGCCTCATCCAATTCGAACAATGTCAGATCATCACCACCGGTGATGTTAATCAGGACGCCCTTGGCACCGCGCAGGCTGATCTCATCCAACAGCGGGTTGGAGACCGCTTTGTCGGCCGCTTGGATCGCACGATCTTCACCAGATGCTTCACCGGTGCCCATCATCGCTTTGCCCATTTCGTCCATTACGGCGCGCACATCGGCAAAATCAAGGTTGATCAAGCCCGGGCGAACCATCAGGTCAGTCACCCCTTTGACACCTTGGTAAAGGACATCATCAGCCAGGCTAAATGCCTCTGTGAATGTGGTATTCTCATTCGCTAGACGGAACAGATTTTGGTTTGGAATAATGATCAGCGTATCAACAACCTTTTGAAGCGCTTCAACACCCTCTTCCGCCTGACGCATACGTTTTGCGCCCTCAAACTGGAATGGTTTAGTCACGACCCCAACGGTTAGAACACCCAATTCACGGGCGGCTTGAGCGATAATTGGCGCTGCACCAGTACCGGTTCCACCGCCCATACCGGCAGTAATGAAACACATGTGCGCACCAGCCAGGTGAT
>JBMZCY010000303.1:0-2300 GCA_049613825.1 Planktomarina sp. | reverse complement strand
GGATCGACATGATGTCGACCGCAAACGTGTTCAAAGTCCGCAGAATGACAGATTCGTAGGGCTGGTCTAAATCTTCATTTTGGATCTGCAGTGTTGAAAGCAACGGAATAGTCCTTGAAATATACGTATTATTCCAAAGGTTAACAGAATCTCAGGTTTTCCGAAAGCTACAGAAAGCGACATTTGGCCACTGTATTTGCGGGGTGCACGGGGATTTATTAATCATATGTTAACACTTTTTCAGGCCGTTAACATTTAAGGCAAAGTACGAAATCCGGCCTATCTACCTCAGTTATTACCGCGCCAACAAACGCAATCCGTGGGTCACATCTGCGCGTACTGCGATGCGTAACCCCGGTTCATCGCCAGCCCGCAACGCAGACAAAATTAGGCGGTGATTGCGCGGGGAATCCGACTGTCGCATCTTGCCATACAGCGCTCGCATTGTTGGCCCCAATTGCAACCAAACCGTTTCGACCATCGCCAGCATCGCAGGGGCCTGCGCCCGCAGATACAACGTGCGGTGAAACTCCAGATTTGCGCGGATATAGCTGACTGCATCCGCCTTTGCCACGGCGACCGATATGGCATTGTTGATGACCTGCAAGCGATCGATCAATGCCAAATGTGCGCGGGGCAGGGCGCGGGATGCCAGTTCAACTTCGATCAAGGCACGCAGGGCGGCCAGTTCTTCGATCCGGTCGTTGGACAGTTCCTGCGTGCTGACACGGCCAGACACAGACGTAGCCAATGCGCCTTCTGCTGCCAGACGCCGGAACGCTTCGCGCACGGGGGTCATAGAGACGCCTTCCAGTTCTGCAACGCCACGAATTGTCAGAACTTCGCCGGGGGCGCGTTCACCGTACATAATCTCACGTCGCAGTTTGCGGTAAATCTGGTCATGCGACGGCGGGGTTGGGTCAACGCGCGATGTCATAGTGAAAAACGGGTCATGTGGTGAACCTATAGCTGTGAAGGGCGGTGCCGTTGGTCCGCAGCCATGCCCGTTGTGTGTTATAGTCTGGATAGATACGTGCCACGTTCGCCCAATATCTGTTGCTGTGGTTCATTTCCAAGCGGTGCGCGACTTCGTGGGCGGCGACGTAATTCAGCACAGGGGCGGGGGCCATGATCAGGCGCCATGAATAATTGATGTTGCCGGCGGATGAACACGACCCCCAACGCGACCGCGTGTCTTTTAGGGATATGCGTCCGACGGTGACGTCTAAACGGTCTGCATAGGCATTGGTTGCGGCCACAACGGCAGCGCGGGCGCGTTCTTTCAGAAATGTTTGCAGCTTGATCCCGATCCGGTCGGGCTTGGCTGGAACCTGTAGTTCAGTATCGGTCACGGTGACCGTGCGGCCTGATCCTTGAACAACTGTCCGGTTCACGCCCAGAAAAGGAATACCCGCACCTTCGCCTATGATCTGGGTCACGGCGGAATTGCCGACATGCTTGCGCACCCAATCAGCACGGTCGGTAAGAAATTCTTCGGCCAATGACATACTGCATCGCTGGGGCAAGGTCAGTCGCACGGCGCCGTCCAATTGGGACACACGCAAAGACAACCGCTTGGCCCGCGATGACCGGATCAGGCGCACATCTACAGGCGGATTGCCGTCTAATGTCAGTGTGGTGACCAATTTTCGCCCATCCCTTTATCCTTGGCACTTGAAACCAGCCGCCAAATGATCGAAATGATCTTTGACAGCGCAGTGGCCGTGTGGCAATGCGCATAGATTGCACACAGATCAAAAAGGGGACAACCCATGCCCAACGAAGAATGGGGTACAAAACGTGTTTGCCCGACAACTGGTAAACGCTTTTACGATTTGAACAAAGATCCGATCGTCAGCCCGTACACGGGCGAAGTCGTTACGATCGACACAAACAAAGGTCGCACCATGGTCGCGGACGTTGCCGATGCACAGTCCAAGAAAATGGAAGACGAAGACACCGATGATGTTGTGTTGGACGACGAAGATGATGATGACGCAGATGTAGATCTGGGTGATGATGTTCTGGATGATGATGACGAAGATACCGTGTCATTGGACGAAATCGCAGACGTTGCATCGGAAGACGACGACAGCTGATCTTGCGGTCGTTTGGCCGTAGGCGAAAAATAAGGTTGGGCGGTCAATTTAGACTTGTCGCCGCCCGATCACTGGCTTAATGCCAAACATATCAAAGGGCCCTTAGCTCAGCTGGGAGAGCGCCTTATATATAAATGTACTTTGTTAATTAGTGGAGATCTTTATGTTATCTATTGAACAAGCTATAGACGCTATAGTAGA
>JBMZCY010000302.1:0-2316 GCA_049613825.1 Planktomarina sp. | reverse complement strand
GGCAGAAACCTGCTTTATCTACATGCGCGATGAATACCCTGCGGTTTTGCATATCTTGGCCAAAGAAATTCAAGCCCTGGAAGACGCTGGCATTGTTGAACCTGGCTATATCGATCTGCGCCGTGGTGCGGGTGCTTATATTTGCGGCGAAGAATCTGCGATGATTGAAAGCATTGAAGGCAAGCGTGGATTGCCCCGTCATCGTCCGCCATTTGTGGCGGCAGTTGGCATTCATAATAAACCAACGCTGGTGCACAATGTGGAAACCTGCCTGTGGGTGGCAAAGGTTGTGCGTGAAGGACCGGAGTGTTTGAACAAGACGGAAAAGAATGGCCGCAAAGGGTTGCGATCTTATTCTGTATCGGGTCGCGTGAACAACCCTGGTGTGTATTTACTGCCAGCGGGATCAACGATCACGGATATTATCGAAGCGTCTGGCGGGATGCTGGCGGGTCATACGTTCAAGGCGTATCAGCCCGGTGGACCGTCTTCGGGCCTGTTGCCTGCGTCCATCAATGATGTGCCTTTGGATTTTGATACGTTGCAGCCCCTTGGGACATTCATTGGGTCTGCTGCGGTTGTGGTGTTGTCTGATCAAGACAGCGCGCGTGCTGCTGCGTTGAATATGCTGAAGTTCTTTGAAGACGAAAGCTGCGGTCAATGTACGCCATGCCGTGTTGGCTGCGAAAAGGCGGTCAAACTGATGCAGGCTGACACCTGGGATCAATCCTTGCTGAGTGATCTGTCCACCGCGATGGTGGATGCATCGATCTGCGGCCTGGGCCAGGCGGCCCCCAATCCGATTAAATCGGTCATCCAACACTTTCCGGAGGAAATCTAATGTCCGATACGGTCAAATTTACGCTGGATGGCGTCGAAGTTGAGGCCCGCAAAGGTCAAACGATCTGGGATGTGTCTAAGGGCAATGGCTTTATCATTCCCCACCTGTGTCACCGGGATGAACCGGGGTATCGCAGCGACGGCAATTGCCGTGCTTGTATGGTGGAAATCGAAGGTGAACGGGTTTTGGCGGCCTCCTGCGTGCGCGAAGTGTCAGACGGCATTGTTGTGCACACGCGCACGGAACGTGCAGATACGGCACGTAAAATGGTTATGGAAATGCTGGTCGCGGATCAGCCAGAACCAGAAGAAGCGCACGATAAATCCAGCCACCTTTGGGACATGGCGGATGCGCAAGGTGTGACCACCAGCCGCTTTCCAAAATTGGAAGAAGGGCGCATTCCACTGTTAGATGACAGCCATGTGGCGATGTCGGTGAACCTGGATGCCTGTATCCAATGTGGGTTGTGCGTGCGGGCGTGCCGCGAAGTTCAGGTGAACGACGTGATCGGCATGTCGGGCCGTGGGCATGATGCCTATCCAACGTTTGATATGGCGGATCCCATGGGCGACAGCACCTGTGTGGCCTGTGGTGAATGTGTGCAGGCCTGCCCGACGGGGGCGTTAATGCCTGCGACTGTGACCCCCGGTGCGGGTGCGGGCGACAGCAAAGATTTTGACAAAGACGTCAAAACCATCTGTCCGTTCTGTGGCGTTGGATGCCAGGTCAGCCTGAAAGTCAAAGACAACAAAGTGAAATTTGTGGATGGGATCAATGGCCCTGCGAATGAAGGACGTTTATGTGTCAAAGGACGTTTTGGGTTTGACTATATCCACCACGAACACCGCCTGACAAAACCCCTTATTCGTCGCGATGATGCGCCAGCCAAGGGTTTGAATGTAAACCCGGACAACTGGCAGGACACGTTCCGTGAGGCGACCTGGGATGAGGCGCTGGATTTTGCCGCCGGTGGCCTAAAGGGGCGCGGTCGTGAGGTTGCAGGCTTTGGCTCTGCCAAATGTACGAATGAGGAGGCGTATCTGTTCCAGAAATTTATCCGCCAAGGGTTTAAGCACAACAACGTCGATCACTGCACACGCCTGTGCCATGCATCTTCTGTTGCGGCCTTGTTGGAAAATGTGGGGTCTGGTGCTGTTACTGCCACGTTTAACGAAATCGAAAACTCGGATGTGGCGATCATCATTGGGGCAAACCCTGTTGAAAACCATCCTGTCGCGGCGACGTATTTTAAGCAGTTCACCAAACGTGGTGGCAAGTTGATTGTGATGGATCCACGCGGGGTTGGTCTGCGCCGGTTTGCGTCCCACATGTTGCAATTCCGCCCAGGTGCGGATGTGAGCATGCTGAATGCGATCATGCATGTGATTGTCGAAGAAGAACTGTACAACAAAGACTATATCGAAAAATACACCGAAAACTGGGAAGCGGAAAAAGCGCATCTGAAAGATTTTACC
>JBMZCY010000301.1:0-2324 GCA_049613825.1 Planktomarina sp. | reverse complement strand
CAACAACACCTGCCGTGAGGCATTTACGAGGATATCGACCCGTTCAAAGGCGTCAATCGTGGCTGACAACAGGTTTGCAATCGTTAGTTTCTGGCGCAAATCACCGGCAAAAATGCGGGCCTTGCTGTCATCTTCCGCATAATCAGTGATCTCAGATTTTAGACGGTCCTCGTCCATGTCAGCAAAGACGACGTTTGCGCCCATTTTCAGGAAATGCTTACCAATCGCGAGGCCAACACCGTTCGCAGCCCCCGTCACAATCGCGGTTTTGCCTTCAATCGAAAAGGACATCTGTCGAAACTCCGGTCAGGCCGTGCGGGCCATCATTCAGCGCAACGGGCGCGTGGCATGGAAAACTTTGAACGCATTATTTTGCGCGATCTTCTCAACATTACGAAACGCATCACTCAACGCCTGTTCATAGGGCAAATGACGGTTCGCGACCATCCAAAGTTTCCCGTGGCCCGCCAACATCTTGGCAGCCGACGCGATAAAGGCACGGCCCAGTGACGGATCAGCATTGCGACCGACGTGAAACGGCGGGTTCATCACGATACCAGCGTAAGCTTTTTCAGGGCGGAACGTCGTCGCGTCTTCCCACAGGAAATTCACGCGATCATCGGTGACATTCTGGCGGGCGCAATCAAGCGACAGTTTCTCCGCCTCAATCAGATCAAGGGTTTGGACACCTTCGCGCTGCAACACAGGACCGGCAAGATATCCCCAACCAGCACCCAGATCAGCCATATGCGCAGGCAATTTCGGCGGCAGATTATCAACCAGCAACTGCGATCCGGCATCAATCGCGCCATCAGAGAAAACACCAGCCGTGGTCACATAGCCATGATCGCCCTTTGTAGGTGCGGGTACGGCCCAATCGGCAAAGGCATCTGTGGCGTCGAACCAGAAAATACGTCCGTGATCCTTGGTAATCGACGGCACATCACCCAGCACCTTGCGGCACGCCTTAAACAGGCTGTCGATTCCATCGGTTTTTGTCCCGTCCACAATCACCAGCTTTGCACGGCTCGCAGCATCGGCAATCATCGCCTTCGCCAACGCCTTTGCACGCGGCACAACAACAATCGCGGTGTCGGCCTGTTCCAACTGATCAACGACAGGATAACCTGCATTCGCCCACCCTGCGGCATCCGGTTTGAACGTGTGCTGGATCGTCAGACGATCCTGCGGCAGTTCGTTGACGTCGTAATCCAATGACGGACGCATCAGACAAACAGGACCGTCAGGCAGCGACAGCGCCCCTTGGGTCAGGGCGGTGGACAGGCGGGAATATGCGGACATGTGCGGGTGGACTAACGGCGGACCGTTATTCCTTCTCCATTGTGCATTGCAGCGGGTGTTGGTGGCGTTGGGCGAAATCCATCACCTGCGCGACCTTCGTTTCTGCAATCTCGTGACTATAAACACCCACAACGGCGAGGCCCTTTTTATGGACCGTCAGCATCAATTCAAATGACTGGGCGTGCGACATGCCAAAGAACCGTTCCAGCACCATCACAACAAATTCCATCGGTGTGAAATCGTCGTTGAGGATCATCACCTTGTAAAGCGGCGGGCGCTTTGTCTTTGGTTTCACGTCTAAAGCGACGCCGACATCACTGTCGTCGTTGTCTTTGCGATCGGCCATCATTGTGATGTTGCTCAGCATGTTGGGGTTGATTCCTACGGCGTTGCGATTGGACCTCTATATAAGACAGCCTACGCCCAAGAAAACCCCACCAATCTGCAAAAGTCCAACATGGATTATATCGGTGGCGGGCGTCACCATCTAGCGGCACTGCGCCGATCTAGACATTTCACCTTCACAAACCACTAAATCTGGCGGTGTGGCAGGATTCCCACCACGCAAGTCTTTGGAAACAGAATGTTTACCGTTCCGGATTCGCTGTGTTAGCTTCATCGCAATCAATAAGGTCACCGCGCCAAAAGCGGGGCCACGAGGCAGTTTTAATAGTGAGGCAAACGACGTGGCAAGTCGTCTAAAGCAGTGCGCCTATGGCGTAACACTCTTCTTATTCTCCGTTTTGGTCATCGTGATTGCGCCCGTGCAATCCGCAGCGGCACCCTACGCGGCGATGGTTATGGATGCGCGCACCGGCGAGGTTTTGCATTCACGCAACGCCGATACGCGCCTGCACCCTGCATCCCTGACCAAAATGATGACGCTCTATATCGCGTTTCAGGCGATCCAGCGCGGCGAGATCACCCTTGATACCGAAGTCACCGTGACCTCCAATGCGTCTTCCGAACCCCCCTCCAAGCTCGGTCTGCGCACGGGGCAAAAGATCAAGATGCGCTACCTG
>JBMZCY010000300.1:0-2329 GCA_049613825.1 Planktomarina sp. | reverse complement strand
CGGTTGGGGTGACCCCGCCCACATGGGGCGAGGTCAGTTCGCAGCCTTTGCGGCTTACTTTTCGTAGATGCGTGTCGCAGCTTGCTCCAGGCGGTTCAGGATGTCGTCCAGATTGTCTGGGAACACCATGAATTCTTGCAAGCCTTCCATGCCGGCGGATGCCATTTCTGCAGGGAAGTCACGGTCGAAGAACTGAGCGATCCCGCCTGTGGCGTTGTTGGACAGCATCTCAAACCCTTGCTTGATGAATTCGTCATCTGCCACGGACGCGTTTGCGTTGACCGGCAGCTGACCCAATTCCATGTTGATTTCGGACTGAACATCAGCCGAAGTCACATACTGCAAGAATGCTTTTGCAGCAGGCACGTTCTGTGCGCCGGACGCAATGTGGAACGTATCTGTTGGTGCATCTTCGCCCATTGCATGGTCGTTGATTTTTGGGAACTGGTAGAAGTCGATCTGAGCATCTGTCAGACCTGCGTCACGCATTGGTGCCACAGCGAAGTTACCGATCAGGTACGATGCAGCATCGCCGTCTGTCATAAACTTCAACGCTTCCTGCCAGGAATACGACTGGTGGTCAGCAATATAGCCGCCCATGTCGATCAGCTTGCGCCAGTTTGCGAATGTTTCGCGAACGCCTGCGTCTTCTGTCCATGACAGCTCGCCACGTGCCAACTGCATGTGGTGGTCAAAACCGTTGGTCCGCATGTTCAGGTAATCGAACCAACCGCCAGCAGTCCAAAGGAACTTTGTCCCGATTGCGTAGCACGCTTTGCCGGATGCTACGATTTTCTCGCAGTTTGCCAGTTCTTGTTCGAACGTTGCCGGCTCTTCCAGACCCAGTTCGTTGAACATGTCTTCACGATAGTACATGCCCCACTGATAGTATGTGTATGGAACGCCGTACGCTTTGCCGCCGATTTCCATTGCACCACGAACGCTGTCCAGACCTGGCAGGTCGCCATTGTCGTACATGTCGGAAATGTCCATGAACAGGTTCGCGTTCACGTATGGCAGCATGCGGTTGGCCGCGTACCAGTTGATCACGTCTGGGCTGTTCGCGGTCAGCGCGTTGCGGATTTGTGTTTTCCACGCTTCGCGGTCAACAATTTCCAACTCGACCGACAGGTCCGGGTGTGCAGCATCGAAATCAGCCGCCAGTTTTTCCATAACGCCACGTGGCGCAGGGTTAGACATGTCGGACACAATTTTCAGTGTACCTTCAAGTTTCGCATGACCGGCAGCAAATGCACCGGTGGTCGTAGCGGCAACAAGGCCAAGCGCCGCAACGGACGCCTTCAACATGGAACGCATAGTATCCTCCCTAGGGTATTCCATAATATTTCGGTCTAAAATTGGTTCCAAATAGTGAAACCGTGTTTTAGATATTGAAATGATAACCCTGACTCGCCTAGGATTGTCAACAACGGAACTGACTTTGCCTGATTTATGGTCGGGTCAGCAGCACGAGGGAAAACACAAATGGCAGACGCTGCGCGCGCAGATGGTACGGTCGGAAAAGCACTCGACGTTCTGGACCAAGTGGCAGGCTTTGGGCGCCCAGTACGCTTTGCTGAATTGCAAGCTGCGTCCCCGTTTCCAAAGGCTACTTTATATCGTTTTGTGCAGACCCTGACCAATCAGGGCATGTTGACCTATGATCCTGATCGTCAGTCTTATGCATTGGGTGTACGTCTGGTCCGGCTGGCACATGCAGCATGGCAACAAAGCAGTCTTGCCCCCATTGCCCGGCCACATCTGGAAATCCTAAGTAAGGATACGGGTGAAACGATCCATCTGGCGCAACTGGATCATGCGCAGGTGTTGTACGTCGACAAAGTGAACACGACCAATCCGCTGCCAATGTATTCCGAAGCAGGAAAAGTGGGGCCTGCGTATTGTACGGGCGTTGGCAAAGCGATGTTGGCCTTTCTTGACACGAAAACAATAAATTCCGTCATTGCCCAACAAAGCTTTCATGTTTTCACCCCCAATACCTTGTCCAACGGAGCAGAATTACGGTCAGAACTGGCCGACATCCAAGCGGATGGTCACGCCTATGACCGCGAAGAACATGAACCGCGTATTATTTGTATTGCGGTCCCAATCCTGTCCGCCCGTGGTCGCGTTCTGGGGGCGCTGTCTGTAACCAGTTCACTGGATCGCAACACCTTGGCGGGCCTAACCGGGTGGGCGCCGAAATTAAAATCAACGGCGGCCAACATCGCCACAGACGTGGCCACATGGCGCTTTCCCGACAACCCGAACACACACCGCGATTTGAAAGAGGATCTGACATGTCAGGCGTAAAACTGAACCAAGTCAT
>JBMZCY010000299.1:0-2359 GCA_049613825.1 Planktomarina sp. | reverse complement strand
ACCGCGATGCGTATGACGTGGTTGCGCTAACAGGCGCAGGGAATATCGCTCAGTTGGCTGCTGATGCGATTGAGTTTGATGCTGAGGTCGCGGTTACTGCCAATACGTCTAAGTTTGCAGACTTGAAAGCTGCACTGGCAGGAACCAATGTGCGTGTTGCTGCAGGTACGGATGCCTTGGTTGAGGCTGCTGATCGCCCTGCCGATTGGACCATGTCCGCCATCGTTGGGGCCGCAGGTTTGGCACCAGGTATCGCATCGTTGAAACACGGCGGAACACTGGCGCTGGCCAATAAGGAATCTCTGGTCGCTGCGGGACAGGTGTTAAAGCAAACCGCCTCCGCCGCAGGGACCCGAATCCTTCCGGTCGACAGTGAACATTCAGCCGTGTTTCAAGCCCTGATCGGTGAAGACATAACCGAGGTTGAACGGGTTATCATCACAGCATCCGGCGGCGCATTCCGCGATTGGCCGGACGCAAAGCTGGCGACTGCCACGCCTGAACAGGCAGCAACCCACCCAAACTGGGCCATGGGGCAACGGATCACCATCGATTCCGCATCCCTGTTCAACAAATCACTAGAACTGATCGAAGCGAAAGAGTTGTTCGAATTGCAAGAATCCCAGATCGAAACGGTCATCCATCCTGAAAGCCTGATCCATGCCATGGTCGGTTTTAAAGATGGTGGCTTGATGGCCCATGTCGGAGCACCGGATATGCGCCACGCGATTGGCTTTGCGCTGCATTATCCCGAACGGAAACACTTGCCTGTGGATCGGCTTGATTTTAGCAAGATTTCCCAAATGACCTTTCGTCCTGCTTGTGAAACCCGCCATCCCGCGCTGGCGCTGGCGCGCGAAGTCATGCGCCAAGGCGAGTTCTGGGGTGCTGCGTTCAACGCGGCCAAGGAAATTGCGTTAGATCGGTTTATTGCCAAGGATATAGGTTTTCTCGATATGGCGACGCTGGTGGAGCAAACTTTGAATAGGATGGATACTGCCAACCTGTTGAAAGGTGGCGATATGACCCTTGATAATGTGCTGCACGTAGATCATCTGGCACGACAACAGGCCACACGACTGGCCGTTTGAAAAGGACTGCACGATGTTTGATCTTGCTGCATTGACCGCCAGTTTCGGTGGCCTGCTTTGGACGTTGGTGTTTTTCATCGTTGCCTTGTCCATCATCGTGTTTATCCACGAATACGGCCACTACATTGTCGGCCGCTGGTCCGGCATCAAGGCCGAGGTGTTCAGCATCGGATTTGGCCCCATTCTGTTTGGTCGGACCGACAAGCACGGCACCTATTGGCAAGTCGCCGCATTGCCCCTTGGCGGGTATGTGAAATTCAAAGGTGACGCCAATGCTGCCAGTGCACCGGATGTGGAAACTGTGCGCGAATTGACGCCCGCAGAGCGTCGCGAAACCATACACGGTGCGCCTTTGTGGGCGCGGGCGGCGACGGCTGCGGCGGGGCCGGTGTCCAACTTCATCTTCACGATCATCATGTTTACAGCACTTTTCATGGTACAAGGCCAGTTTTCGGATGAATTGAAAATCGAAAAGCTGCCGGACTTTCCAACAGAATACACCATCGCCGAAGGGGACGAAATTATTGCCATTGATGGTCAATCTGTATCGTCTTTCGCGTCATTCAGGCAAGTTGCTGTCGGGCTTGCTGTACAAAACCCTGTCGCTTATTCCGTCGAACGGGATGGCGCTGTGATTGATGTCACGGGGCCATATCCATACCCGGCCATGGCCGCGTCTGTGAACCCGCAATCCGGTGCACTGGCCGCTGGTATGAAGGCAGGCGATGTGATCGAAACGGTGAACGGCGAAGCTGTTTTTGCCTTTACCCAATTGCAAGAAATCGTGGCGCAAACCGAAGGTGAACCGCTGACCTTAGGGATCTGGCGGGCAGGGGAACGTCTGGCCCTGACGATCCAACCCCGCTACAGCCCGACGCCTGGCCCCGATGGGACATTGGTGCAACGCTGGTTGATTGGCATCTCGTTGGGTCACTTTTTCGAACCACCCACCACAGATGTAACAATCGGCTTGGCATTTACCGCAGCGTTGGATCGGACATGGTCGATCATCACCACCAGTTTGCAAAGCATGCGGGATATGATCGTGGGCCGCATCAGTGCATGTAACCTGTCGGGTCCAGTGACAATCGCAGAAACATCCGGCCAAGTGGCGGCGATGGGCACAATTACGTTCCTTGGGTTTATCGCTGTCCTGTCTACAGCCATCGGATTGATGAATTTGTTTCCGATTCCAATGCTGGATGGCGGGCATTTGGTCTTTTATGCCTATGAGGCCATCAGCGGGCGCCCCCCCAGCGAGGGTGCGC
>JBMZCY010000298.1:0-2382 GCA_049613825.1 Planktomarina sp. | reverse complement strand
CTATGAAACGGTGCTATTGGCTATTGGCACTTTTTTGTGGGCGTTTGGTGATTGCTTCACAGGAGGTTGCACTAATGCTAACTCTTAACTGCCCCAACTGCGGGCTGGATAAAGACGAAACCGAACTGGGCTACGGGGGCGAAGCGCACCTGAAACGCCACGGCGCCGGATCATCGGAAGCGGAACTGGAACAATATCTGTTCACCCGCGAAAACCCCAAAGGTGTGCACTTTGAACGCTGGCGCTGTGCCGCTGGCTGCTCCAAATGGTTCCACGCCGCGCGTTGCACAGTGACGATGCAGGTCTTCGGCACGTACTCTGCCCAAACCTACGAACCACCGCAAGCGATCAAAGACGCAATCAGCGCCGAACGCCCCGGCTGGTCGTGGAGGGAATTCAAATGATCCTTCACCTTCTTCTTGATAAAAATACCTCCGCCGGAGGCATGCACCTTCGCAACCGCACAGGGGCCAGATCATGAGCACACGTTTGGCAAATGGCGGCCGTCTGATTGACCGAAGCGCCAAAGTAGATTTCACGTTTAACGGCAAACGCCTGAGCGGTTTTGCAGGCGACACTTTGGCTTCTGCCCTTTTGGGGGAAGATCAGATGTTGATGGGCCGGTCGTTCAAGTATCACCGTCCACGCGGCGTTGTGGCATCCGGTGCAGAAGAACCGAATGCATTGATGAACCTTGGCACAGAAGGCCGGTTTGAACCAAACGCGCGGGTCACAACGACCGAAGTGTTCGAAGGTCTGGAATGTGGATCACAAAACCACTTCCCGTCGTTGGAATTTGACGTGGGCGCGATCAACTCGAAATTGTCGCGGTTCTTGCCTGCGGGTTTCTATTACAAGATGTTCATCCATCCACGGTCGTTCTGGAAGCATATCTATGAACCGATCATTCGTCATTCTGCAGGCTTGGGCAAAGCGCCAAAAGCGGCGGATGAAGATCACTATGAACACTATAACCACCACTGCGATATCGTTGTCGTCGGTGGCGGCGTTGCGGGCCTGCAATCTGCGCTGATCGCTGCGAAATCCGGTCTGCGCGTTCTGGTTCTGGAACAAAACGCAGCATGGGGTGGTCGTGCGCCTGCTGATGGCGTGATGATTGACGGCATGTCTGCGGTTGAATGGGCAGATCAAACCCTGATGGCGTTGCGCGATATGCCGAACGTGACCTTGCGCAACCGTACCATGGGTGCGGGGGTTTATGACCACGGCTATATGCTGGGGTACGAACGGATTGCCGATCACACCCCCGGCGATGGACGTCCGCGTCACCGTTTGTGGCGTATACGGACCACGCATATCGTAACTGCAACGGGTGCAATTGAACGTCCGTTGGCCTTTGCGGGCAATGATATTCCGGGTGTGATGCTGGCTGGTGCTGTACGTGATTATGTTGCGAACTATGGTGTCTCTATTGGTGACCGCACTGTTGTTGTCACCAACAATGACGACGCCTACCGCACAACCCTGACCATGAAAAACGCAGGCCTGACTGTGCCTGCAATCATCGACGCCCGACCGACAGGCGGTGGTGCATTGATGGAGCAAGCCAAGGCTGCAGGCATCCGCGTTGAAACGGGCAAAGGCATCGCCAAAGTCAAAGGCGGCAAGCGGGTCACTGGTGTTGCTATCTGTGCCCAAGCGGGCGAAGGCGCTGTTCTGGAAGAAATCCCGTGCGACGTGGTTGCCATGTCCGGCGGCTGGTCCCCTGTTGTGCACCTTTGGTCGCACTGCGGTGGTAAGCTGTTCTGGGATGACGCGGCTGCAATGTTCCGCCCCGACGTGGACAAAGGTCCAATTGGCGCAGACGGCAAAGCATTTGTCAGCGTTGTTGGATCTGCAAACGGGTATTTACGCACAGCCGAAGGGCTGGAAGATGCCGTATCCATGACCCAAGCTGCGGTCGCACATGCGGGTGGCAAAGCTGCAAAAGTATCTGCCGCCAAAGGCGAAGATGCGGATGAGGCACCACTGTCCCCAGTCTGGCTGATGCCGCAGGGCGCGTCGTATGCATTGCGCTCAAAGGCTTGGCTGGATTACCAGAACGACGTGAAAGTGTCCGACGTTCAACTGGCCGCCCAAGAAGGGTTCGAATCTGTCGAACACGCCAAGCGTTACACAACGTTGGGCATGGCGACGGACCAAGGCAAATTGTCGAACATCAATGGTCTGGCGATCCTGTCCAAAGCCTTGGACAGCAAAATCCCTGATGTTGGTACGACAACATTCCGTCCGCCGTATCACCCGATCTCTATGGCCTCTATCGGTGGTGAAGCACGGGGCGACACGTTCCAACCGATCCGCCGTACACCGATGCACAACTGGCACGAAGCAAACGGGGCCGAGTTTGAACCCGTCGGCCAC
>JBMZCY010000297.1:0-2399 GCA_049613825.1 Planktomarina sp. | reverse complement strand
CATGTTCGTTGGTCAGACCCACGGGTTTCATCGGGCCAAAACGCAGGGTTTCCCGGCCACGTTCTGCCATGACTTCGATCGGCAGGCAGCCGTCGAAGTAACCTGCAGTTTCGCCTTCCTTGAATTCGGTTTTGTCAGCGCCAAGCACAGCATCAATGAACGTTTCGTATTGATCATAATCCATCGGGCAGTTGAGGTAGGCGGTGCGCTCTGCCTCAGTCTCACCCTTGTCATAGCGGGACTGCATCCATGCTTTGGACATGTCGATGCTGTCGGCGTAGATGATCGGGGCGATAGCGTCGAAGAAGGCGAGGGCTTCGGCGCCGGTTTCCGCTTGGATTGCTTCGGCCAATCCGCCAGATGTCAAAGGTCCTGTGGCGATAATCCAGTGACCGTCGTCGGGCAGGGTGGTGATTTCGGCATCGACCACTTCGATCAACGGATGTGCGTGGACGGCTGCGTGAACGGATGCAGCGAAGGGTTCGCGGTCGACGGCCAGTGCGCCACCTGCGGGGATGCGGTGCTTTTCGGCGGTCGCCATGATCAAACCACCGCCTGCGCGCATTTCCCAATGCAGCAGTCCAACGGCGTTGTGTTCGTCATCATCGGACCGGAAGCTGTTTGAACAAACCATTTCGCCCAAATGTCCTGTCTGATGGGCAAAGGTTCCCACAGTCGGGCGCATTTCATGGATGCGGACACGGACGCCCAAGTTTGCCGCTTGCCACGCAGCCTCGCAGCCGGCCATGCCGCCGCCGATGATGTTAAGTATATCTGTCATCCTTCCGATTTATATACCGCAAGGTCAGAAGGAAAGGTGGGTTGTGCACGGGTGCGTCAAACGGCACGATCAAATCATGGAACCCGTCATGACAAAACCCGCCCTGCACACATTCTTGAATGTAGTTTTCCCCCAAGTTGCAGACCAGTTTCGTGTGGACCGTGTGGCGACGAACGAGATTGATGTGACGTTGTTGGTCAACGAAAGCCACTTGCGACCGGGTGGAACGGTTTCGGGGCCGTCGATGTTTGCCCTTGCGGATGTGGCAATCTATCTGGCGATCATGGCGATGATCGGACCGAAAGCGCTGGCGGTTACCACCAGTGCGTCGATTGATTTTATGCGCAAGCCCGAGGCAGGGAAAAACCTGACTGCAAAAGTACGGCTATTGAAATTGGGCAAGTCGCTGGCGATTGGGGACGCGCTAATTTTCAGCGAAGGATCGGACAAATCTGTTGCGCGGGCGAATATGACGTACTCGATCCCTCCAGCAGGTTCAGCGTCAGATGTGACGCTTTAAGGATTTCAAGTGACGCTGGCTTGTGCCAAGCGGAAATTTGCCTAAAGTAGGAGAGGTACAGTTGTACACACGCATGGGCGATCCCGTGCCCAAGGAAGGTACAGCGTACAATGCTGTGCGTCCGAATGGTTTGCACGGCCCCACTCACAACAAGGGGACCCAATATGGCAATGAAGCCACCACTTACCGACCTTGATATTAACACCGCTTCGACGGGTTTTTATGAAGGCTTTTCAAAATCCGTAACCATCGGATCCAAACTTGCTATCGGCGCTTTGATCCTGTGGGCCATCGCGTTTCCAGACAAAGCAGGCGAAGTTCTGAAGGGCGTTCGCAGCACAATCGATGCAAACACCGGCCCTTGGTACATGTATGTGATGACGTTCTACATCATCGTATGCTTGGTTCTGGCGATCTGGCCACGCACCGGTGCGATCCGCTTGGGCGGCGCAGACTCCAAACCTGAATTCAGCAGCTTTTCATGGTTCTCTATGATGTTTGGGGCCGGTATCGGTATCGGCATGTTGACCTACGCCACGGGCGAGCCGATTTTCCATTTTGGTACCAATCCAGAAGTGATCACAGGTGACACCACTGCATCCAGCGCGGACAACGTACGTAGTGCGATGAAATGATCGTTCCTGCACTGGGGCTTTTCCGCTTGGGGTTGCTACGCAATCGTTGGTCTTGCACTGGCGTTCTTCAGTTATTCACGCGGTTTACCACTGACCATTCGGTCCGGCCTGACACCATTGTTCGGTCGCGCGTTGGAAGGTCCATTGGGTCACATCATTGATATCGTATCTGTGATCGCAACCATTCTGGGTGTATCCGTGACTTTGGGTTATGGCGTTTCGCAGTTCGCTGCAGGCATATATAACATCACAGGTATGGAATGGCTGATGAACGAAGGCAGCCCGACCAAATTGGCGATGCTGTTGGCGCTGGTCATCGTGATGATCTTTTCCACAATGTCCGCACTGTCGGGTGTTGGCAAAGGCATCAAATGGCTGTCCAACATCAACATGGTCCTGTCCATTTTCCTGCTGGGCTTCTTCATCATCTTTGGGGCCACATGGTTTGGCGCGACGGCTCTGA
>JBMZCY010000296.1:0-2399 GCA_049613825.1 Planktomarina sp. | reverse complement strand
GTGATTCCCTGCACCATTGCAGCATTCAACGTCATGGCATACAACAGGTCCGCTACACCTGAGCCCTGCATATCAGGGGCAACATATGCCATATCAATCACATCATTCTCCAACGACATGAATCCACAGACCTGTGTGGTTTCCGCGACAAAACAAGTCTGCGCTTTCAGGGAATCGCCAAACGCATCCGCCGCAGCCAGGGCCGGACACCAAGCCGTCCTTTGCCCCGCAGTATAATGATCGGCAGCGCCCACATGCACAGCGTCATAGAACACCTGCGCACACGCAGCTGCATCGGCCCGCTTGAAAGGTCGCACCCAAATGTCCGACATGATTTAACCGTTCAATGCTTGGGTGAAATCAGTAATCAAATCACCGGGGTCTTCGATCCCGACAGACACACGGATCAGGCCATCCGTAATGCCTAACGTCGCTTTCTGTTCCACCGACAACCGTTCATGGGTCGTGGTCGAAGGATGCGTCACAATTGTCTTCGCGTCCCCAAGGTTGTTCGAAATCTTCGCAATCTGCAAACTGTTCAACACCTGAAACGCGCGGTCCTTTGTGCCGACATCAATCGCAATCATCGTGCCACCTGCACCCAACTGGCGCACCACCAAATCATGCTGAGGGTGCGAAGCATGGCCCGGATAAATCATCTGATCCAGATCATCCCTAGCCGCCAACGCATCGGCCAAAGCCACAGCACTCGCCGTCTGCGCCCGCACACGCAGGTCCATTGTCTCCAGCCCCTTCAACATCATCCAGGCATTGAACGGGGACAACGCACCACCAGTGTGCTTCATGTACGGTTCCACCGTGCCACGGATCATGTCCTTGGTACCAAGGATGATTCCTGCCAAACCACGCCCCTGCCCGTCAATGTGCTTGGTCGCGGAATACACCACGACATCCGCCCCCTGCGCCACAGCATCAGAATAAGTCGGCGTAGAAAACACGTTGTCCACAACCACTGTCGCACCATGTGCATGGGCCAGTTTGCAGACACCTTCAATATCGATCACCTCAAGCGTCGGGTTCGACATGGATTCAAAGAACACAACTTTCGTATCAGGCCGGATCGCCGCTTCCCAAGCGTCCAGATCACGCCCGTCTACAAACGTCACCTCGACCCCGTAACGGGCCAAGATATTCTCCAACACGTACAAACACGATCCGAACAACGCCCGCGAAGACACCACATGATCGCCAGCCTTCAACATCGAAATCAGCGCACCGCTGACAGCAGCCATTCCACTGGCGGTTGCGAAACCATCTTCGGTGCCTTCCAAAATCGCCATGCGCTGTTCGAACATTGCGACCGTCGGATTGCCGTAGCGGGCATAGATATATTCATCTTCGCCTGCGCCTTGGAAACGTGCCTCGGCGGCTTCGGCAGATGGGTAGTCAAAGCCTTGAGTCAGAAAAATCGCCTCTGACAACTCACCAAACTGGCTGCGTTTGGTGGCGGCATGCACCCCTAATGTTCGTTTTGAAAATGTCATAGCGCCCTCCAAAATTGGCACAAAAAAAGCCCCACCGGAGATAAGGTGGGGCCACGCCCGTTCCTTTTTAGCGGAATTATTTAACGTGGCCCGCAATCCGGTATCAAATCGCCACAGGTATTTGTTACGTTCCGTCACGCCAAAGGTCAACGTGCCATTTTAACCGCACCGTACGGTCCTGTGTTAACGGCAGCCGAGCATTACATCAAACCAGTCAGCCAAGGGCATCGAGCAATCGAACCATAACAGCCCCCTCATTTCTATTGCTTTAAAAACTCGCCCCCGGCAGGGTCGCCGAAGGCGTTGGCAGGCATGCCAAGGCGTCCATTACATCCAAAACACGCGCAACCATTTCATCATCCGCATCCAACAAACACTGATCCAGAAATGCCGCCAACTTTGTACTGCGTAAGAATGCCACGGCGATATCTTCGCGCACCCCATTTTCAGGGGCATTCCAAAGAGGCGACGACAAAATATCGCGGCGCGATCTGCACCAACGCGGCAGCGCGGTTTTCTTGCATGCAGCAAAACGTACATACGCCTGCGTTACTTGGCGGTGTAATCGCAAACGCGACATAGGCCTGTTCAACCAGCTTTTTTAGCTCCGCTTCGATCACAACGGCCCCATCAGCCGTTCTTCGGACAACAGCACATTCGCCTCGACATCCCCCACCCCCGGCAGGGTCATAATCCGGCGGCGCAGGACGCGTTCAAAATCTGAGATATCGCGGGCAACGACGCGCAGGCGGTAATCATACAGGCCCAGAACATGCTGCACTGTCTGCACTTCGGGGATGGCGGTGACAGCACGTTCAAAATCTTCTAACGACACGCGACCTTTGGTGGCCAGCTTGACGCCTAGAAACACCGTCACCCCAAAGCCCAATGCAT
>JBMZCY010000295.1:0-2417 GCA_049613825.1 Planktomarina sp. | reverse complement strand
GGCGGTTAGGTCCGCTTTCAGTGTATCCAGGTCTTCAAGGCCGATGTTGAAACGTATCAATTGGCCATCTTCATTCCATGTGTCTGCGCTGCGCACAGGTGTGACTGGCAGGATAAGGCTTTCATATCCGCCCCAGCTGACCCCGATGCCAAAATGGTGCAACGCATCGACAAACGCGCGAATTTGATCATCGCTGCAGGGGTGAAACACCACACTGAACAGGCCGGATGCGCCGCTGAAATCACGTTTCCAGTTTTCGTGACCCGGGCAGGATTCGAACGCTGGATGCAACACCGTTTTCACTTGCGGCTGGGCGGCGAACCATGTCGCCATTTCACGTCCTGCACGATCGAAATGTTCCATCCGCATTTTCAACGTCCGCAGGCCACGCAGGGCCAGAAACACTTCTTGTCCGCCTGTTTTATCGCCAACCGCCATAACGGTCTTACGGATTTGGGCGCCATACGTGGGGCCGCATGCGATCATGCCCATCATACAATCCGAATGCCCGCTAATGTATTTTGACATCGACGCCACCACCACGTCAACGCCAAGGGTCAGCGGTTGGCAAAAGATCGGGGTTGCCCATGTGCCGTCCAAAATGGATGGAACGCCAGCGGCACGGGCTGCGGTTGCAATGGCGGGAATATCGGGAACTTCAAACGTGCCTGATCCGGGTGCTTCGAACATGACCGCGCAGGTTGTGTCGCGGATCAGGTCCGATACATCTGCACCAATCATCGGGCCGAAATATTCGATTTCCATGCCCAGTTGTTTCAGTACCGTTTCGCAGAACCCGCGTGTGTTGCCATAGACATGGTCGGCCACCAATAAATGCCCGCCGGGTTTGGCAAAGGCCAGCAGGGTCGTGGATATTGCAGCCACACCGGATGATGTCAGTGTGACACTGTCGGCTTGTTCGAGTTTCACGAGCATGGCTTCCAGTTCGAAACTTGCGGCATTGCCATAGCGACCATAATACATGGTCCCAGTTTCATATCTTGCATCACGAGCCGCCTCAAAAGCGGCCAATGTATCGAAAACAATTGTAGAACCCATTTCGACAGGCATATTCACATGACGCCCATCGACCCGTCCGGGACGGCCCATTTGAACCAATACATCTGGGGTGGTGCCGTTTTGGGTTGTCATTGAACACTCGTTTTATGCTTCATAACAATGGATGACAGTCTGATATGAGTGTGTCAATATATGGAAAATATGTGCTGAATATTGGCACAAATTGATGCTTGGGAAAATGATGCAAAAACTTACTGCCAGCCATTGGGGTATAGGTGTTGCCACAGTGCATGATGGTAAGGTGACATCGGTTGATGGTCACCCTGCCGATCCCAATCCATCGCAGATCAACGACAATATTGCAGGCAGTTTAAACGGTGCTGCGCGGGTGCTGCGACCCGCTGTGCGTAAGAGTTGGCTGCACGGCATGCCCAAGGCTGTGGCGCGGGGTAGGGATGAATTTGTAGAGGTTAGTTGGGATCGTGCCCTTGACCTGATCGCGTCCGAGGTGGCCCGCGTGCGCGATACCCATGGCAACCAATCCATCTTTGCAGGATCATACGGATGGTCCAGTGCGGGGCGGTTTCATCACGCGCAAAGTCAGCTAAAGCGGTTCTTGAATACTGTTGGTGGTTTTGTCCGGTCTGAAGGCAACTACAGCTATAACGCAGCCCTTGGCCTGATGCCGCACATCGTGATGCCGTACCGCGATCAGGTGGCGCAGGCCACGCGTTGGGCCGTGATTGCGGAACACACCGATCTGGTGGTGATGTTTGGCGGGATGGCCGTTCGGAACACGCAGGTCAGTGATGGTGGCGTGGGCAAGCATCGGATGGCGGATAACCTGACCGCTTGCGCTGAGGCCGGTGTGGAATTTGTGAACATTAGTCCAATGCGCAGCGATGCGGTTGACGTGTTGAAGGCCGCCTGGAAACCGGTTGTGCCCGGAACGGATTCCGCGCTGATGATGGGATTGGCGCATACGATCCTGTCTGAGGGTCTGCACGATCAGGGGTTTCTGGACAGATATACGGTCGGCTTTGATCGCGTTGCAGGTTACTTGTTGGGACAGGTTGACGGTATTGCGAAGGATGCGAACTGGGCCTCGGATCTAACGGGATGGGATGTCGAAGATATTCACACCCTTTCGCGTCGTATGGTGACCTCACGTACGATGATCAGTGTCGCCGCTGGCGTACAGCGTACGGATTATGGTGAACAACCGATGTGGATGGCTGTGACCCTTGCCGCGATGCTGGGTCAGATTGGCTTGCCTGGTGGGGGATACACTGTCGGGTATGGTGTAAATGCAAATGTGGGTAATATCGAACGGCTGTTCCGGTGGGGGACGATGTCACAGGGCAAAAATCCGGTACAGGATTTCATTCCCGTTGCGA
>JBMZCY010000294.1:0-2422 GCA_049613825.1 Planktomarina sp. | reverse complement strand
ACACGTTCCCTTAACCCGCCCAAGGGCGTGTGTCACGGAACATTCCTAAAAAACTTTGCTTAGGCGGCGGATTAGTTACAGCGCGAAATCAACTGGTCATACTGGGTTTGAATCCAAGTCATTGCCTGTTCGGGGTTTTGATCAGAAATGTCAGTGACATATCCACCAAACACAGCCGCAGATCGTGATCCGTCGATCATCGCGACATTTTGACCGGGCATCATCGTTTGATACACAAAGAACGCCGCTGCGACCAAAATCACACCGCGCACAACGCCGAACAAAAAGCCTAACGCCTGATCTGCACCGCCCAAGACAGAACGATGGACCAACGAAGACAGAAGGGGGGTAAACATCGACACAATCACCAGTGCAATCGCGAACACGACCACAAAGCTGGCGATGATCAGCAATTCACAGCTATCGCCAAGGAAATCACCAACCACAGGGATTTGGCGGACCAGCGGTTCAACTTGGTCAGCAAAGATGAATGCAAGGATGGTTGCGCCGACCCAACCCGCGATGGCCATGATTTCGCGCAGGATGCCACGGGAATATGCCAGAAGGGCGGACATAACGATGACAATCGCCACCACACCGTCAACTATTGTAAAACTATCCATCTGCGCATTCCCTACCGTTTTGGACCTTAGCGTTTTAAGATCCGTTTTAGGTTACCTTTGTGGCCCAAGGTCCCCGAATAAATTTTCGACAAACTCTGCCAGATCCCCCACCTGACGCAGTTGTAGTCCTAACTTTGCATCGAGTTTCTTCGACATTGGCAGAACTGCCTGTGAAAAACCAAGTTTTTGCGCTTCTTTCAACCGATTTTCCGTCTGTGAACACGGTCTGACCGCCCCGGACAGGGAAATTTCGCCAAAGATCACTGCTTCATTGGGCAAAGGGGCGTCTTCGCGGGCGGAAATTAACGCAGCGGCAACTGCCAGATCAGCGCCCGGTTCGGTGATCCGCATGCCACCCGCAACGTTTAGATATACATCCAATCCCTGAAACGGGATGCCCCCGCGTGATTCGAGGACGGCAAGAATCATTGCCAACCGCGATCCGTCCCATCCAACAACACTGCGGCGCGGCTGACTATGGGGACTGGGGGCGACGAGGGCTTGGAATTCGCACAGCACCGGACGCGACCCTTCGATGCCTGCAAAGACGGCTGATCCGGGTGTGGGTTTGCCGCGTTCGGCAAGGAACAGGGCAGATGGGTTTTTGACTTCGACCAAACCCTTGCCTGTCATCTCAAAAACGCCGATTTCATCTGCGGGTCCAAAGCGGTTTTTGACGGCGCGCAGTAGGCGGAAATGCAGGCCGCGTTCGCCTTCGAAGTACAGAACGGTGTCGACCATATGTTCGACCACACGGGGACCTGCGATCTGGCCTTCTTTGGTGACGTGGCCCACGATGATGACAGACACGCCTTTGCGTTTGGCGAATGTGACCAGTTCATGGGCTGCGGCGCGAACTTGGGACACTGAACCCGGCGCGGAATCCACATTATCCGACCACATGGTCTGGATGGAATCGATGATGACCAGATCGGGTTTTTCCTGATCCAGCGTGGTTAGAATATCACGTAAGTTCGTTTCGGCCGCCAGCATGACGGGGCTTTCGGTCAAGCCAAGCCGTACGGCCCGCATGCGCACCTGTGCCGTCGCTTCTTCGCCGGACACATAGATGACCTTCAGGCCATTGCGGGCGAACCGCGCGGCGGCCTGCAATAGAAGCGTGGATTTCCCGATGCCGGGGTCACCACCAACCAGAATAGCGCTGGCTTTGACCAATCCGCCGCCCAGAACACGGTCTAGTTCACCGACACCTGCTTGGGTGCGGGGGTGCTCTTTCTCGACCGTGGCCAGATCGCTGAGGTGGATTGCCGTGCCGCGCATTGATCCGAGCGTTTTGCCGGGGCCAGTGGACAAGGGGCCGGATTCACCGATGGTATTCCACGCCTGACATGCATCACATTGGCCTGCCCATTTGGTATGGGTGGCGTTACAGTTGCTGCATTGAAAGGTCTTCTTCGCCATCAGGTTTTCCGTTGCTCAAGGATTTGGATACAGATGGACAATAGAATACAAAAAGTGAACAAATAAAGTCCCCATGCGACTTCGACTTTGCCAATTCCGATGCCTTTGATGACGACGATATATAGCGCGATCAAAAATATGTCGGCCATGGCAAGTTTGCCAAATATTCCAAGGGCAGGGGCAATGCGATGGTCGGCGAGTTTGAATTGGATCAGTGCCATACCGATGACTTTCAGAAACGGTGCGAAGACGGCAAGGAATGTCACGACCAATGCCAATATCGTCGCAAAAACGAATACTGTCCAGGTCAAATTAATTCGATGGTCATAACCAGCCAACCAGCCTTCGAGGTAATACGCTGCCAATGGAACAGCGAT
>JBMZCY010000293.1:0-2427 GCA_049613825.1 Planktomarina sp. | reverse complement strand
ACACCCGTTGCCCCGCTTGAATTGATTTATGTTAATCTGGAAGGGGGTCGAAGCACGAGAGATTATTTAAAAAGAAAGCTGAATGCGGCGCAGGAAAAAGAAGTGAAATTTCTTTGTGTGCAATCCCTGTCTAGCCTATCATTTGATGACAT
Organism: Planktomarina sp.; assembly: GCA_049613825.1. Taxonomy (GTDB): domain Bacteria; phylum Pseudomonadota; class Alphaproteobacteria; order Rhodobacterales; family Rhodobacteraceae; genus Planktomarina. The sequence goes on along the minus strand of JBMZCY010000293.1, from coordinate 2,275 downwards.
TCAGTTTGTACAATCATGGCTAGATAAGACCATATTGAAACATGACCAGAGAAGAGTGCGAAACAGTGAATCGAATATCTGATATTCCAGTTTTTCTGATTAATCTTGACCGTAGTGTAGATCGACTTGCGGATGCGACTGAAATGCTCACCAATGTTGGGTTATCATTCACGCGCGTTGCAGCGGTTGATGGTTCAAAATGTGACTTGGACCAAGTGGTCGATTATGATGATGCACGCGTTCAGTATCATGTTGGTCGCAGCTTAAATTCAGGGGAATATGGTTGTTACAAAAGCCACTTGGTTGCTGCACAACATATTGTTGATAGTGGCCATGATTTTGGTTTAGTTTTTGAGGATGATGTTATTGTCTCGGATGATTTCAGAGAAACTCTGATGGCCGCAATTTCTGCACTGAAAGTACAAGATAAAAGGTGGGACTTGATCAACATTGGGGGCATTCGTGAAAAATACAGTACAGACTTGGCTGATCTGCCCAATGCGCGACGGTTGGTTGTTGCCCATTATTTTCCAATGACAACCAGTTGCCTGCTATGGTCGCGTGAAGGGGCATTGGCATTCGTGCGCGATCACAGTGTTGTCACAATGCCCGTTGATGCCCTGCTGCGATGGTCTTTTGCCCGAAAGACAACAGGTTTTGCAATTTGGCCAGCAATGGTATCGCAGCGCATGGCGCCCAGCGATATCGATGGCACAATTGATGGAAGTGCACGATACAAACATCGTAAACTAAAGAACGCGCAATTGATGAAGTTACGATTGAATGCGCGTAACGGATTTTTTGCTTTGATGAATCGCACAAAGTTCAGGCTTAAACGTCGTTTGACATCAATCCGGCGCAACCAACCCTAATCCCCGCAAATAAATCCCGATTCCGCTTTCCAGCAAATCTTCGGGCGGGAAGGGGCTTTTGCTGCCTTTTGTGCCACGGGCAAACAGTTCAACCACGCCATGTGACATGGCCCATATATGTGCTGAAAACATTTGCGGCGGCGGTCGTTTGTATTCGGGGATGTGTTGGCACAGGGCCACAGCCGCAGTTTCCAGCACACCGTTTGCGCGGCTGGCGGCGGCGTTCAATTCTGGGGTGCGCTGTGTGGAAATTCCACTTTCAAACATTGCAACATAATGACCGGGGTACCTGCGGGCAAAGGCAAGATAAGCGCGACCAGTTGCCTCAAACGCTGAAAGGTCTGAAGGGGCACCTTTATTGTAAGCGAATTCCATCAATTCCCCGAAGATGCGGTATCCTTGCAAGGCGGCTTCTGCGATCAGATCTTCGCGCCCCTCGAAATGGCGATACACAGCGGCGGGTGTGACGCCCGCACCCTTTGCTGCCTCAGATAATGTGAACCCTGTGGGGCCCTTAGCCTCAACCAACATCAGCGCAGATTCCACCAAGGCCTGACGCAGATTTCCATGATGGTAGCCGCGTTTAGGCATCCCAGATATCCGTCCCGCCACAGACAGATGTGTCTATGTCACCCAAGCCAATATCATCGCGGTCCGTGTAGGCATATTGTGACAGCACACTGCGGATTGTATTCAGCCGGGCACGACGTTTGTCGTCAGCCCGGATAACAGTCCATGGCACGGTGTTGGTATTCATCAGAGTTTCCTGAATCGCATTAGTATATGCATCCCAACGGTTCAGTCCTTCGACATCGATCCAAGACAGTTTCCATTGTTTCAGCGGGTCGTTTTCACGATCCAGAAACCGCTTCAGCTGTGTTGCACGTCCGACGTTCAGCCAGATTTTGTGTAGGTTCAAACCGTCTTCGACAAACAACTTTTCCAGTGGGTTCACTTGCTCAAACCAAACTTCACGCTGTACGGGGGTGCAGAATTCAAACACATCTTCAACCACACCACGATTGTACCAAGATCGGTCAAAGAACGTGATGTTTCCCTCTGTTGGCAAATGCTTGATATAGCGTTGAAAATACCATTCGCCGGCCTCTTTTTCGGTCGGTTTAGACAGGGCAACGACGCGGGTGGACCGTGGGTTCAAGTTTTCTGTGAACCGCTTGATTGTGCCGCCTTTGCCTGCTGCATCGCGGCCTTCAAAGACAATGGCGATGCGGGTACCGGATGCTCTGACCCAAGACTGGAATTTGACCAGTTCGATTTGCAAGGCTGCGATCTGTTCGTCGTAATCCTTACGTCCCATGCGCGTGATATGAGGGTAGTCAGGGTTCAGAATATGCCCTTTTTCTGCTTGGTCAATTTCATCGCGCACCCATGCGGGGGCTGCG
>JBMZCY010000292.1:0-2438 GCA_049613825.1 Planktomarina sp. | reverse complement strand
AACGCTGTGCCAAAGTTACGGTCTGTCAGCAGCATTGTGATCGCACCAGCCAGAACTGGCAGCGCCAGCAGGATCAGCCAGGATGTCACAAAGATGGACCATGAAAACAACGGCACTTTGAACAATGTCATGCCGGGGGCACGCATGTTCAGGAAGGTAGTGATCATGTTGATCGCGCCAAGGATGGATGATGCACCGGACAGGTGCACGGCGAAGATCGCCATGTCCATGGACATACCGCCCTCGTTGACCGACAGCGGCGGATACAGAACCCAACCTACACCGGACCCAAGCTGATCGTTACCACCTGGTGTAATCACGGACAGAACAGCCATCGTCGTACCCGCAACATACATCCAGTAGGACAGGTTGTTCATCCGTGGGAATGCCATGTCAGGTGCACCGATTTGCAACGGCATGAAGTAGTTGCCAAACCCGCCGAACAAGGCCGGAATAACAACGAAGAACATCATCAAGATACCGTGGCCCGTGATCAGAACGTTCCACAAGTGGCCGTTTGGCGTACATGTTGCTGCGGAATCCGCGAACATACGCGCACCTTCAAGGCACATGTACTGAACGCCGGGTTCCATCAGTTCCAAACGCATGTAGACTGTGAAGGCTACGGAAATGAATCCGGCCAGGCCGCCGGTTAGAAGGTATAGAATACCAATGTCTTTGTGGTTCGTGGACATAAACCAGCGGGTAAAGAACCCACGTTGATCTTCATGCTCATGCCCGTGTACTGCTGCGTCGGCCATCTGGCTCTCCCCGTGTACAATTTCGTTTCATCAGGCAGAATCTTTGCGGACTCGTCCCTCGGCTCTCCAACATCGTTTAGAACGGCACACGGTTCCATGCAACGTGACAATCCGCCCGATAAAAGATTTTCGTACTATTCAGGTTTGCGCCAGGTCACCCATGTGACTGCAGTTGAATCATTGCTGGACGACCGGCGTGCAAAGCCGAAGACATCTGCGATTTTCTGTCCCCACCAATCGGCAGGCTTGACAGTGCAATGCGCGTTTTCGCCATTTGGCAGGATTTCGATTGCCGCCCGGATTGACACATTAAAATATGCGTTCTGGGTGATGGCTCGAATATCTTGCAGAAAACTGATAACGTTTTCTTCCGGAATATGTTCCAGCACATCCGTACACACGACCGCATCGCAGGGCACGGTTGGTTTTGTGTCGTAGGCCGGAATGGCGGGATCGTATCGAAGGCCTTGTGCATCGCTCATCTTTGCGAGCCAGTCGACCAATCGTGATTGGCCGCACCCGAAGTCCAAAATAGTATCTACGGTGTCCAGATACATCAGCTCCCGCTGCACATATCTGGCCTTTAGTTCTGATGATCTGCCATATGGCTTGCTGGCGTGCAGTTGTTTGTATTGTTCGATCAGTTCTTCGCGGCGCATTTTTGATAGGTCCTGTACTATTTCCTGCATAGAAACAGATTTTGCCGTCAAGGCTAAGGGTAAATTTACGGTAGTCTGAAACTCTTTTACTGTTTTCTAACTCTTGGAATACGCGTGCGCGAATATTGGATTTCTGGGTGCGGTGGATGGCCGTGGGTGCGGCGCCAGAACGCAAATGCCCCGCGTTTCAGCCACAGCGGGATGCAGATGATCGTACCCGCCACAAACCCGCCTGCATGCGCCCAATACGCGACACTACCACCATATGCATCGACTGTCAGGCCATTGAAGAACTGCATCCCCAACCAAAGTCCCAGAGCGATCCACGCCGGAATTGTGAAAATGCGAATAAAGAACAGCACATCCACGCGTGCAGCAGGGAACATTAACAAATATCCACCCAACACCCCCGCAATCGCACCTGATGCGCCTATGTTGGGAACTGGTGACGCAGGATTCCATGCGATTTGTGCAGCCGAGGCAAGAACACCGCAGCCCACATAGAACGCGAAGAACGGCCCATGACCCCATGCATCTTCCATGTTGTCACCGAAAATCCAAAGGTACAGCATGTTCCCCGACAGGTGCATCCACCCGCCATGTATGAAGATGGACGTGAACAGGGTATGCAGATCAATGCCAGACGTAATTTCAACCGGCACCATACCCCATGTGTTGTAGAAAATCGCAGTCTCACGCGCGGTAAACCCTTGGTGGGACAGGAAGATCAGCACGTTCACCGCAATCAGGCCATAAGTGACAAACGGAAAGCGGCGGGATGGATTGTGGTCGCGAATAGGAAGGATCATGGGTCAAAAAGGGGTGATCCGGGGGGCTTGGTCAAGGTGAAAACTTGACATAGGGGCGCGGCAGTCCATCCTTGGTTTTATGAAACTCGCTTTGATTCCTGCACTTATCGCCCTGTCGACGCCTGTTTTGGCATGTCCCGAAGTCGAAGACAGCACCCAGCAGTTTGATACCATCTATGACCAGATGGCGATTTCGCCCAATGCTGACA
>JBMZCY010000291.1:0-2439 GCA_049613825.1 Planktomarina sp. | reverse complement strand
ATCCCAGATAATGCCCCGGACCGGTCAGGCAAACGTCGTGCATCGTCGCAAATCCGAGCGTCTCATCCGTCACCTCGATCCCGCGGACACAGCGCATCGCTTGGCCCAGTAGGTCATCGCCCAAAATCAGCGATTCAAAACAGAACCCCAGCAATGAGGCATGCATGCCCGCCGCCTCGTAGACCATATTCAGGCCGGACAATCCCGCCATCACGTTGGAACACATCTGTTCCCAGCCCGCCTGCATGTCAGGCATTTTGGAATCAGACGCGCCACCTGCAGCACCACCCGGGATGCCATAGAATTTATGCATTTGTGCGCAGCCAGCGGTCAGCAAGGCCTGCTCACCAGACCCAACCGACATCGCACCTGTGCGCAGGTCCAGCCCAAACGGCCAAGTACCAAAGATCGCGGGATGGCCGGGTTTCAGTGCGTTAACGTAAACGATCCCTGCCAAACATTCAGCACAAGCCTGGACAATCGCACCTGCAACAGTCGATGGCGCTGTAGCCCCAGCCATACCTGCGGACAAAAGCAGGACGGGCATGCCTGCTTCGATACAAGCCTCCATCACTTCGCACGCCTCGGTCGCGAACTTCATCGGGGGGACAACGAAGCAGTTGGAATTCGACATGAACGGCCGTTCCCGCCACTTGTCTTCCCCGCCTGCAATCATGTGCAGCATCTCTATCGCGTCGGGGACAAAGTCGGGTTCTGTAAAGCTTGTCCCGATGTGTTTCATGGTGCCAGCGGTTGTGGCATAGACGGTGTTATAGTCCATTTCACAGTTATCTGTAATGTCACGCGCGACCATCGGGCGTTGCAGAAAGTGTACATTATCCAACTTTTGAACAATTTTGGATGCATCATGCAGGTCTTGAATTGTACTATGGCGATATTCATTGCCGTGCACATCAACCATACTGACCGCAGCACCCGCAGTGCCGTAATGCACACGGTTACCTTCAAGTTTCATATCAAACTTGGAATCGCGTCCGAACAGCGTAATCGTCTTCGCGGCTTTTGCCAGCATATCTTCTACCAGTGCACGCGGGAACCGGATGCGGTCGTCGTCACCCAAAATTGCGCCAGCTTCGGTCAGCAGTTTCACACCGGATGGTGGGGCATCTGCAAGGCCAATGGTTTCTAACGCCGTCAGGGCGGCTTCGTGAATTTGTAGAACTTGTGCGTCTGTTAGCGGTTTGTATTGGCCACCGGACATACCTGCGCGAACAGGTTTCATATCATCGGGCAGGGCTGCTGCGCGGGCTGCTGTACGCGCGGCACGACCACCGGAGCGACGGGAGGGGGCTTGATCGTTCATCTTTGATCTTTCTTTTGAATTTCAGAAATCAGGGTTCAGAAATCCAAAGTGGGTCGTCCCCGCGCAGCCCGTCCACGCCGTGCGCCAATGGTCCGGCAACACAACTTTAAACGCCAAAGATATGATGTTTGCGAACACGTCATATGGTGTACGCTAGTAGGCAGAAAGCGACCTGTCTTTTTAGTTTGCGACCAGCGCAGATGCAAAATTCAAGACAGTTTGAAAGGCAGATTCAAACGCATCATCCGCAACAGTTAGGGCTACACGAACGTGTCCCGCTGCGGCTGATCCAAAGCTTTCACCCGGCATGACAGCGATTTTTTCCTCGTCCAGCAGGGCGTTTGCAAACTCCAAACCCGACAGACCGGTAGCGCGAATGTCCAACATCATATACATCGCACCGCCACTGGGCACATGCTGCACCATGTTCTGCACAGACAGCAATCGCAGCGCAATGTCACGGCGGCGGCGGAAGGGGGCTCCGACGTCTTCTTCCAGCGGTGCACCTTCGTTCAGCGCAAACAGGGCTGCATCCTGAATATAGCCGGGCACGCCATACGTGGTGTGCGTTGATAGGTTGATGAGATTCTCAATCACCGCTTCCGGCCCGCAAACCCAACCAACGCGACTGCCTGTCATGGCGTGGCTTTTGGACATGGATCCGATCACCAATGTGCGTTCTGCCATATCCGGCAACTGGCGCGGCGACAGGTGTGCGCCTTCCCAAATCTGGGAATCATACACCTCGTCCGAGATTAGCCAAAGGTCATGGCGTTTTGCCACATCCGCCAACATCTCAACCGTGTCGCGGGTGTAGACAACGCCTGTGGGGTTGTTAGGGCTGTTGATAAGCAGTGATTTTGCACCTGCCGCCTGCGCTGCAATGTCATTGCGGCGCGGCTGAAACGCATCCTCGGCGCGGGTGGCAATGCGCCGCGGTGTGCAGCTGACCCCGCGAATGGTGCCGGGGTAGGTGGCATAGAACGGATCAAGATATAGCGCGGTATCGCCCGCATCACAGGTCACCATATGCGCGGCATAAAGCGCCGATTGCCCGCCGGGGGTGATCAACACATTGTCACGGGTGGTCTTTACACCGGTGCGGTCTTGCACGC